>NZ_JAAGPE010000438.1:0-5874 GCF_017104605.1 Burkholderia sp. Ac-20384
GCAGCAGCACCAACGACGCAGGCGCCGGGCTGCTCGCCGGCCTCGGCCTGCAGTGCTTCGACGCGGCCGGCCAGCCGGTCGAGCCCGTGCCGTCGCGGCTCGCCGACATCGCACGCATCGACGCGTCGGGGCTCGACCCGCGCCTGAAGGAAACGGAATTCATCGGCATGTCCGACGTCGACAACCCGCTGACGGGCACGCACGGCGCGACCGCCGTGTTCGGCCCGCAAAAGGGCGTGACGCCCGAGCAGGTTGCGACCCTCGACGCGGCCCTCGCCCGCTTCGCCGACCTGCTCGAAGCCGCGCTCGACCGTCGCAGCCGCGACCTGCCGGGCGCAGGCGCCGCGGGTGGCCTCGGTTTCGCGTTGCACATGCTCGGCGCGCAGTTCGAAGCAGGCGCCGAAGTGGTCGCGCGGCAGGTCGGCCTTGACGCCGCGCTCGCCGGCGCCGACTGGCTGATCACCGGCGAAGGCCGCTCGGACGTACAGACGCTGCACGGCAAGGCGCCGTTCATCGCGTGCCGCCACGCGCAGGCCGCCGGCGTGCCCGCGTCGCTGCTGTCGGGCGCCGTCGACCCGGCCGCGCTGCCGCGCCTGTCCGAACATTTTTCCGGCTGCTTCTCGCCGGCTCCCGGGCCGATCACGCTCGACGTCGCGATCCGCGACGCGGCCAATCTGCTCGCGAACGAAGCGGAGCAATTGACACGCCTGAAGTACGGCGCACACTGACCGTTGACCCGAGCGCGCGATACAGGAACAATCGGGCCCGCCCTTTTTCTTCAGGATTCGACATGAAAGGCCGTCAAGCCGGGCTCGATCAGTTTCTGACCTATCGCCTCCACGCGCTCACGAAGCGATCCGACCGCGGGATCGGCGAGATGTACCGGCACAAGCTCGACATCTCGCTGCCCGAGGCACGCGTGATCGCCGCCGTCGGCGCCTTCGGCCCGTTCTCGATCATGGATCTCGCGCGCCACACCAATCTCGACAAGAGCCAGGCGAGCCGGGCAGCCGAGGCGCTGCTGCGCCAGGGGCTGCTCGAACGCAGCGCAAGCGAGGAGGATGGCCGGATCGTGCTGATCGCGCTGACCGCCGACGGCCGCGCGCTGCATCGCAAGATCATGCCGATCGTGCGCAAGTGGAACGACGGCTTGCTCGCGTGCCTGTCCGACAGCGAACGCCAGACGTTCGAACGGCTGCTCGACAAGGTCGTCGCGCACGCGACCGAGCGGGACGACTGAGCGGCAGCACGGGCACGGCGCCCGCAGTATTGATCCGACGAATTCGACGGGCCGCCCCGGTCGCCTCACCAGCGACGCGGGCGGCCCGCTTTGCGTCATACGGCGCTACGCGTTGAAAGCGGATCGCAGCGCTTCGCCTCACCGGCGTCGCGCATGCAGCGGCCCCGCCCGCGCTATAGCCCGCTGTTCGCCGCGCGCTGCCGGAGCAGCCCGAGCACCGCATCGCAATACGGGGTCGGCACGCCGAGCTTGCGCCCGAGTTCGGGAAACACGCCGAGGATCGGCCCGATCTCGAGCGCGCGCCCCGCTTCGAAATCCTGCAGCATCGACGTCTTGAACGCGCCGAGCTTGCGCGTGACCGCGATCCGCTCGGGCCCGCTCATCCCCGTCGACAGGCCGAGCTTCGCGCCGATCGCGGCCGCCTCCTCCATCATCCGCAGCGCGAGATCCTGCGTGAACGGATCGTCGAGCAACTGCTCGGCCGTCGACCCCGTCAGCGCGCTCAGCGGATTCATGTTCATGTTGCCCCACAGCTTCGTCCAGATCTCGGTCCGGACCGCGGGCGTCGACTCGACATCGAAACCACCCGCCGCCAGCGCGGCGGCGAAGCGCGCAGTGGCAACATCGAGCCGCGCATCGGGCGCACCGACGATCAGCCGATTGCCGCGCCCGCGGCGCACGATGCCCGGCGCGTCGGTGCTCGACGACAGGTGCACGACGCAACCGATCGCCTGCGCGGGCGGCAATGCCGCCGACACCGCGCCGGCCGGATCGACCGCATCGAGCGGCACGCCGTCCAGCGCCCCTTCGAGCCCGTGCGTGAACCACCACGGCAGCCCGTTCATTGCCGCGACGATCACGGTGTCCGGCCCGACCAGCGGCGCGATGCGCGCGACCAGCGCCGGCAGCGCCTGCGCCTTCAGCGCGATCACCCCGTAGTCCTGCACGCCGAGCGCGGCCGCATCGTCGCTCGCCCGCACCGGAACCGACGATGTGGCGCCCGCCTCGTCGATCACGCGCACGCCGTGCGCGTTCAACGCGTCGAGCGTCGCGCCGCGCGCATACGCGCTCACGGTCATGCCGGCCCGCGACAACGCGGCCGCGAGCAACCCGCCGATCGCGCCGACCCCGACCACCGCAGCGCGCACCGACCCTGAATTCGTGTCGTTCATGATGGAATTCCGTCTCCTGGGAGCTGACGAGCATAACGCTCAATGGTTGTGGGCACAACCATTCGCGCAACCGCGTGCAACGCGCGGCGGTCGTGCGACTCAGCGCGATTCAGCGCGGCTCGCCACCCGCTTCCACCGGCTCGTCGTCGGCCGCGCCGCCCGTCGCGCCGAGCACGCCGGCGATCTGACTCTTGTCGTGCATGCCGAGCTTGCGGTACGCGCAGCGCAGGTAGTGGCGCACGGTCGTCGGCGAAATCGCCATCTGTTGCGCGACTTCCTTGTGCGAACGCCCCGCGCCGTAATAGCGGATCGCCGCAAGCTCGCGCGGGCTCAGGCGGTCGAGCAGCGAGCGCGGCCGCGCCTCGATCTGGAACAGCCCCGCAACCGGCACGCACTGGATCCGCAGCGCATCGCCGACGAACGGCTGGCCCGACTGGCGCCGCAGGTGCGCGACGAGCGGCTCCGGCACGCGGGCACCGGCCCATGCCGGCCATTCGGTACGCAGCACGTCGTCGAAACCGTGATCGGCGTGGTGAAGCACGCCGAAGTTGTCGCACAGTGCGCGCGCCGCCGGCGCGACGGTATCGCTGCGCTCGCGCGTGAGCTGCGCGGCGCGATTGATCGTCAGCGCCGCCGCGAGATGCGGAATCACTTCCTCGAAACGGCGTGCATCGTCGTCGCTGAACGGGCGATTCAGGCCCTGTCGGTAGATCGACATGAACGTCGTCAGGCCGAACCGGCGATCGAGCGTGCACACGCACATCAGCTGCGCGAGCCCGTACTTCACGCACCAGTCGCGAAACCGGGCATCGAGCCCCGGCTCGACGACCGACAGCCGCACCGCGTGGCCGTGCGCGCCGCGCAGCGTGCGGTGCGCAAGCGGGTCGCAATCGCGCACGCGCTTCCAGTCGCTGAAGAACGCGTGCGGCAGACGGTACAGGAAGCTGTTGTGCATCACCGGGCCGGTCGGCACATGGGTCGCGACGCCTGTCCATGCGGCGTCGAACGGAATGAGCGCCTGCAGCAGCGAAAAGAACCGGTATTCGAACTCGCCGATGCCGGACCGTGCGGCAACCGCGTACAGGTCGAGCAGCATCAGCCCGAGTTCGCGCTGCGATGCGTCGCCGCGCGTCACGCCGTCGAAATCGGCGCGCCGGGACGGCAGCGGCGGCCAGGCGAAGTCGTCGAGCACGATGGCGGCCGGCACGTCGCGCAGCGCATCGAGATCCTGCCCGAAATCCGTCGTGATCCTCACCTTCCGCTCCCCTGCCCGATCGGGCTGCTGATGTGCGCAACGACACCGGCCGATTATAGCGATCGGCTTTTTTGACGGGCCAAGGTACCGGAACGGGCGCCAGACCCATCCATTTGAACGGTGCGCGGCACGTTGCTGCTCCGCAGCACGCCGCGCCACGGCAGCCCGCCGCGTGCATGCCGCGCACCGCGGGTTTTCCACACCGTTCATCTGTACGACTGTTCGAAGGTTTTCCCGCTGCGGACACTGCGTCGCGACAACACCAACGACAAACCGATGCAGGACGGTCTGGAGAACCCCACGTGACGAAACCCCGCTTCATCCGCACGGCCGCGGCCGTCGCGACACTTGCCGCGTGCAGCGTTGCCGCGCACGCGCAGTCGAGTCTCACGCTATACGGCGCGCTCGACGCCGGCGTGCAATACCTGACGCACGCCGACGGGCGCCACTCGGTCGTGCAGTTGCAGAACTACGGCATCCTGCCTTCGCAGGTCGGGCTGAAAGGCCACGAGGATCTCGGCGGCGGCTGGCGTGCGCTGTTCAAGCTCGAACAGGGCCTCAACCTCAACAACGGCACCGCGACCGTGCCCGGCTACGCATTCTTTCGCGGCGCGTACGTCGGCATCGCGGGGCCCGTCGGCACCGTCACGCTCGGCCGGCAGTTCAGCGTGCTGTTCGACAAGACGCTGTTTTACGACCCGCTCTGGTACGCGTCGTACAGCGGCCAGGGCGTCATCGTGCCGATGAACGCGAACTTCATCGACAACTCGGTCAAGTACCAGTCGCCGACGTTCGCCGGCTTCGACGTGGAGGCGCTTGCCGCGACGTCCGGCGTCGCCGGCAATACGCGCGCCGGACGCGTGCTCGAACTCGGCGGCCAGTACACGAGCAACGGCCTGTCGGTCAGCGCGGTGCTGCATCAGTCACATGGCGATGTTTCGGCGGCCGACGACACGTCGGCGCGCCGCCGCGAACTCGGCACGCTCGCCGCGCGCTATGCGTTCGCCACACTGCCGCTCACCGTCTATGCGGGGGTCGAACGCCTGACCGGCGACCTCGACGCGGCGCGCACGATCGTCTGGGGCGGTGCGCGCTACCAGATGTCGAGCGAGATCGGCCTGAACGCGGGTGTCTATCACACCGATTCGCGCACGCCGGCAATCGGCCACCCGACGCTGTTCATCGCGAGCACCACGTACGCGCTGTCGAAACGCACCGTCGCCTACGTGAACCTCGGCTACGCGCGCAACAGCGGCCAGAGTTCGCAGACCGTCTACGAATACGACCCGACGCCGCTCGCCGGCGCATCGCAGTTCGGCGCGATGGTCGGCATGTACCACCTGTTCTGATTTCCCACACGAGATCCCGCCATGAAAACCCTTTCTACGGATGCCGCACTCCCGCCCGACGGCCGTGCATCGACCTTCGCGCGCTCGACGCTCGTCGCGCTCGTCGTGTTCGCGGCCATCACGCCGCTGCTGCTGCTCGTCGCGCCCGCCGTCGCCGGCCAGCTCGCGACGCAGCTCGGGCTGTCCGCGTCGCAGATCGGCACCTACTTCTTCGTCGAACTCGGTGCGTTCAGCCTCGCGACCGTGCCGTCGTACCTGTGGCTCGGCCGGGTCGATGCGCGCCGCGTCGCCGCGTTCGCCATCGCGCTGTTCGGCGCGGGCAACCTGCTGACCGCGCTGTGGATGCCGGGCTTCGTCGCACTGCTCGCGCTGCGCGCCGTCACCGCGCTCGGCGGCGGCTCGCTGATGGTGCTCTGCATGACGAGCGCCGCGACGAGCGAGAACAGCGACCGCGTGTACGGCCTGTGGGTCGTCGGCCAGTTGATCGCGGGCGCGATCGGCCTGTTCGTGCTGCCGCATGTGTTCGCGGCGTTCGGGCTGCGCGCGCTGTATGTCGCGCTCGCCGCGCTGGCGCTGCTCGCGGCACCGCTGTCGCGCGGCTTTCCGTCCTCGCTGGGCGCACGAACCGCACCCTCGCAAAACGCACGCGGCGCGGCGGCGCCTGCGTCGCAAAGTTTCGTCGTACTCGCGATCGGCGCGGTGCTGACGTTCTATCTCGCGATCGGCAGCGTGTGGACGTTCGCGAGTCGCGCCGCGACCGAAGCCGGGCTCGATCCGCAGTCGACCGGCAACGTACTCGCGATCGCGAGCGTGATGGGCATCGCCGGTGCGGCGCTCGCGTCGTGCGCGGGCGGCCGG
>NZ_JAAGPE010000043.1:0-49082 GCF_017104605.1 Burkholderia sp. Ac-20384
CGGAAGCAGCGCTGGGCGCGGCGCACATCACGGTGAACAAGAACGCGATCCCGAACGATCCGGAAAAGCCGTTCGTGACGAGCGGCGTGCGCCTGGGTTCGCCGGCAATGACGACGCGCGGCTTCGGCGTGAAGGAAGCGGAGATCGTCGGCAACCTGATCGCCGATGTGCTGGAAGCGCCGGAAGATGCGGCCACGCTCGAGCGTGTGCGCGGGCAGGTTGCCGAACTGACGAAGCGTTTCCCCGTCTACGGCTGATGCGCGCAAGATTCAGCCGCTGCAAGGCGGTTGAATCTCGTTGTTGCGCGTAGACATGAAAAAACCGACTCGCGGCATCGAGCCAGCGAGTCGGTTTTTTTTCAGCCTGCTTCGCAGACGTTTCAGACAGACGGATCGACGTTCGCCTCGAGTTCGCGGATGCGGTCGAGATTGCGCGTGTCCTTCAGCACCGGCGGCCCCGCGAACGTGTTGCGCACGCCGAAGCCGTACCAGATCACCATCAGCACCACGACGAAGCCGACGAGCACGTACAACACTTTCTCGTTCGGCGGCTGGATGCCGACATACGCGAGCACGCAGGCGCCGATCAGCGCAAGCAGCGCACACGGCTTCGACCAGATCCCCAGTTGAAACGGGCCCTTGTCGGTCCACGTGCGGCCTTCGGCCAGCATCCCGGAGCCGATCGGCATCGCATACGAGATGAACAGGAACACCGCGCTGCCGGCACTCAGCACCGAGAACGCATCGCCGTACAGCGTGACGACGATCGCGAGCACCGCACACGTCCAGATCGCGGGGCCGGGCGTGCGGTGCGTCGGGCTCACGCTGCGCAGCAGCTTCGATGCCGGCAGCCCGCCGTCGCGTGCGAACGCATACACCATCCGCGACGTCGACATGATCGCCGCGAGCCCGCACACGTAGTTGATGAAGAACATCGCGAGTTCGAGCGTGACGCGCAGCGTCTTCGGAATCGGCGCGAGAATCGCTTCGAAGAAGCCGGTGCCCTGCTTCATGCTGGCGGTCAGGTCCGGCATCACCAGCACGAACGCGCACACCATCACGTAGCCGAACACCGCGGACCAGAACACCGACCCGATGATGCCGCGCGGCACGTTCTTCGCCGCATCATGCGTCTCTTCCGACGTGTGCGCGGAAGCGTCGAAGCCGGTGATGGTGTAGGTCACGAGCAACAGGCCGGACAGGAACGCGAGCGGCGTGGCCTGCTTCGGCCATGCGCCGCCATCGACGCCGGTGAAATTGGTGAACGTCACCAGCCGATGCGCATCGAACGCGACCGGCGAGTAGTAGAGCAGCGATACCACCAGCGCGATCGTCACCACGAAGATGAGATAGCCCGACAGGTCGGTGATCTTGCTCGCGATCTTGATGCCGCGCGCATTCAGGATCGCCTGCGAGATCGTGATGAACGCGATGAACGCCGTTTGATGCCACCAGGTCAGGCTGTCCGGGCTGACGCCGAACATCGGCGCGATCAGCGTCTTGAAGAACGGGTCGTAGGTGCCGAAATTGATCGCGGCGATCACGAAGATCAGGCCGATCAGGTTGAGCCATGCCGTCATCCACCCCCATTTCTTCCCGCCGAGGATCGCGCCCCAGTGATAGAGGCCGCCGGCCGTCGGAAACGCGGACGCGATCTGCGACATCGACACCGCGACGATCAGCGCGAACAGCGAGCCCAGGGGCCAGCCGAGGCCGATCGACGCGCCGCCGGCGGCGGAAAACGCGAGCTGGAACGCGGTAATGCCGCCCGACAGGATGCAGATCACCGAAAACGACACCGCGAAGTTCGAGAAACCGCTCATACGTCTCGACAGTTCCTGCGCATAGCCCATCTTGTGCAGCAGGCTTACGTCACTGTCAGTGCCTGAATCAGGCTGGAATTTTGCTTCCATGGTCGCTCCGTCACGAATGTCCTGCGTGGCAGGACCGTCATCGCCGCCCGGGCCAAGCAAGCTGGCCCGCTCCTGGGATTCGTCGGCGGCTCGCGATGCCCGGGGTCGAGCGGCAATCGCTTTCCAGTCCGATGCGTGAACGGTATGAAATCAAATCTCCCGGCTCTATCAGATTTCGGCAACGTAGTGAAAATCCGGAGGGATGCACCGGAAGAGGGCAGGGAGAGGTGTCGTGGCAGGTAGATCCGGTGCGACGCCGGATCCGGGTTATCGCCCCCGGGATGTTCGGGGGGACGAGCGTCGGAGCGTCAGTCACGCAGGGTCACGCATGGCCCGCCGCGAACAGCGCTTCCCAGCCGAGAAACGCGCCGAGCGGAATGATGTCCCAGTCGATCAGCCCGGCCTTGGCCAGCGGAAACTCGCGCAGCGCTTCCCGCGCGCTTTCCATCGAATCGCACTCCGCAATGATCGCGACGCCGGGGCGATCCTGGCGGAAATAGATGTCGCGGACGATCCCGCGCTTGAGCAGTTGCCAGCCGTAGCGCACTTCGTCGAGCATGTGCGGTTGATAGGCTTCCGGACTCGCGCCGGGCAGCGGAACGTCGAGGCACAGCAGTTTCATGTCGATCTCCTGGTAAGCGCGTTGCACCGCTTATGCGCTGGCCGCGAACCGCGTCGCCAGTTCGGCGACGCGCTGCCCGAGGTGCGCGGCGGTTTCGAGGTCGCTGGCGATCGGCGACAGTTCCGGCGACACGTCGTCGGACTGCGCCATCGCGCCGAGCCAGCCGCCGATCCGGTTGCGCTCGTTTGCCGCGGTGCCGGCGAACAGGTCGAGCCCGACCCAGATCATCCCGTGCTGCGCCGCGAACAGCGTCATCGTCATCAGCGCGTTCAGCTTGTCGCCGTGCTGCGCGCCGGAGTTGGTGAAGCCGGCCGCGATCTTGTTGCGCCAGGTTTGCGGAATCCACGCGGGGCGCGTCGAATCTTCCATGAACTTCTTGAGCCGCGAGCTGATCGACGCGTTGTACGTCGGCGAGCCGAAGATGATCGCGTCGCTCGCGGCGAGCGCATCCCACGGAATCGCGCCGTCGGCGACCGCGATGAGCCGAACTTCCGCGCCCGGTACGCGCCGCACGCCTTCCGCGACGGCTTGCGCCTGTCGCTCGGTGTGACCGTGACCGCTGTCGAAAACGATGGTGGCAAGCATGAGCATTCCTTTGCAGTCCGTTGAACGATGGCCGCATTGTGGGCGGCGCGAGTCGCAACCGGAAGTTGGGCCCGGGTTGAGTCGCTCTCAACTTCAGGTTGATAATCGGCGGCAGGCGAAGGTGTACCGTGCAACGTGTCGATCGAAGGAGGCTGCTTTGGATGTGTCACAACGGACGCGCGCGATCCTGTCGTTCGTGCATGCGGCCGACGGCGGCAGCTTTGCAGCGGCCGGGCGGGTGCTCGGCATCACGTCGGCCGCCGTCAGCAAGAACGTCGCCGGCCTGGAGCAGTCGCTTGGCGTGCGGCTGATGAACCGCACCACACGCACGCTGAAGCTCACCGATGAAGGCAGCGTGTTCCTGCGCGAGGCGCGCATCGCGCTGGACGCGCTCGATTCGGCGGTCGACAGCATCGTCGCGCAGCGGCTCGGGCCGCAAGGGCGCGTGCGCATCTCGACGAGCGCTGCGTTCGGGCGCGAGCACCTGCAACCGGTGCTGCCCGGGTTGCTGGCGCGCTACCCCGGTTTGTCGGTGGAGGCCGATTTCGACGACCGGATCGTCGACGTCGTGCGCGACGGTTACGACATCGTCATTCGCGGCGGCAACATTCACGATTCCGCACTGGTATCGCGGCCGATCTTTCGCATGAATACGGTGCTGGTTGCGTCACCCGCCTATCTGGCGAGTCACGGCATTCCGCGAGCACCGGACGATCTGGGCGCGCACCGGCTGATCGCACGCAGGTTTCTGGGCGGTGAGGTGTCGACGTGGATCTTCAGGATGCGCGGCGGGAGCATCGTGGCGGTCGATCCGGGCGACACGGCGCCGCTGACGTTCTCGGCGCCGGAGGCCGTGCTGCAGGCCGCGCGTGACGGCCTCGGCATCGCGGAGGTCGGTGTGCATCTCGCGTGGGCGCATCTGCGCGCCGGCTCGCTGAAGGTGTTGTTGCACCGCCATCATTTGCCCGGCACCTACGAAATGGCGATGCAGTATCCGCATCGCGCATTGAAGGCGTCGCGCGTGCAGGCAACGGTCGACTATCTGCTCGACGCGTTTGCTTCGAACGAAAGCCTGCATGTGCCGTTGAAGGCGCTGGATGCGTACGGCGCGTGATGCGGGCGCGGGCTAAGCGGTCCGCTGTCTGTCGGAGTGGGGATGCACGCCGAAGCGTGCGCGATAGTCACGCGGCGACACGCCGACCTGCTTCGCGAACGCGCGCTGTAGTGCGTCGACACTGCCGAATCCCGAGCGCTCGGCGATGCGTTCGAGCGGCCAGTCGGCCCGCTCGAGCAGCGCCTTCGCGCGTTCGACGCGTGCCGCCAGCACGAATTGCGCGGGCGATCGCCCCGTTTCCTTGAGGAAGGTGCGCGCAAACGTGCGTTCGCTCATGTGCATCCGTGCGGCCAGCGCGGCGACGCCGAGATCGCCGGCCGGATCGTCGGCGATCTCGGTGAGCAGCGCGCGCATGCGCGGCGTTGCGCTGGCCAGCGAGCCGAGCCCGACGCTGAACTGTGCTTGCCCGCCGGGCCGGTGCATGAACAGCACGAGTTCGCGTGCGACCGCGAGCGCGGTCGGCGCACCGCAATCCGCCTCGACGAGTGCCAGACACAGATCGATGCCGGCCGTCACGCCGGCCGACGTATGGAACGGCGGATCGCTGACGTAGATCGCATCCGGTTCGATCCGCGCGTCGGGACAGAGTGCCTGCAGCATCGCGCACTGGTTCCAGTGCGTGGTCGCGCGCTTGCCGTCCAGCCATCCGCCCGCGGCGAGCACGAACGCCCCCGTGCAGATGCTCGCGATGCGCCGCGTGTCCGCGATCCGCGTGCGCAGCCACGGCAGCACGCCGGCTTCCGACGCCGCGTGTCGCAGCGCCGTTTCATGGCCGCCGGCGACGACGATCGTGTCGATCCGCGCCGGCAGCGCCGCCAGCGCGACGGTACCGGCGAGGCGCAGGCCCGCGTGCGTGACGATGTCGTCCCCGTGTTGCGACGCGAGCGTGAGCCGGTACGGCACGGCATGATCGGGCAGGTAACGGTTCGCGACCGCGAACACTTCCATCGGGCCCGTGATGTCGAGCGACTGGACGCCTTCGAAGCCGACGACAACGATGTCGCGTGCCGAACAGGTTGACTGGGACATGGCGGAAAGTGCGGTGGAGTTGTCCTTGTGACCGCGAGCATGATCCTTGTAATTTTCCGGACGTGCAATCGACGGATGTGGGGGGACGATGCGGGTATGGAAGACAGGCGGCGCAGTGCTGCTCGTGGGCGCGATGCTGGGCGCGTGCGCAGCGGGGCGGACGGCACCGGCGAGGGCGGAGGACGCACTGCCGGTCGCACGCGCGCTGACGATCGGCGTGCCGAAAGCGGGCCGCACGCGGCCGCTCGTGGCGATCGTCGCGGACAACGCCGGAACCGAGACGACCGATTTCATCGTGCCGTACGCGATTCTGAAGACGTCCGGTGCGGTCGATGTCGTCGCCGTGTCGGCCGACGAAGGCGAGGTCGAACTGATGCCCGCGCTGCGCATGCTGGCCGATACGACCTTCGACCGGTTCGACGCCGCTACGCCTGCGGGGGCCGATGTCGTGATCGTGCCCGCGCTGCATCGCGCGGATAGCCCGGTGGTATTGGCGTGGCTGCGCAAGCAGGCCGTTGCCGGCGCGACGATGGTGGCGATCTGCGATGGCGCGGAAGTCCTCGCGAATGCGGGCCTGCTGCGGCATCGCACGGCGACGTCCCACTGGTATTCGCGCGACGGCCTGCGCCGCCGCTTCGCCGATACGACGTGGGTCGACGATCGCCGTTACGTGATGGACGGCAACGTCATGACGACGACCGGCGTGTCGGCGTCGATTCCCGCTTCGCTGGCCTTGGTGAGTGCGCTGGCCGGGCCGGCGGCGGCGCGCGAGACGGCGCGGCGCGTCGGCGTGCAGACATGGAGCGATGTTCACGACGGCCGCCGGTTCGCGTTGACTGCGCGTGCGGTGACGGTCGCGTTGACGAACCGTGTCGCGTTCTGGCGGCACGAGACGTTCGATCTTCCGGTCGAAAACGGGTTTGACGAGCTGTCGGTTGCGTTGACCGCCGACGCATGGGCGCGAACCTGGCGCAGTGACGTCGTCGCGACGGCGGACACGCGCGTGATCGCGTCAAGGCACGGACTGCGGTTGCTGGCGCAGCCGCCGAATGTCCGGCATGTGAGCGTGACGACGCCGACCGACCGGCGTGGGGAATCCGTGCTGCCCAGTGTGCTCGGCGACATCGCGGCTCACTACGGCGATGCGACATCGGGCTGGGTTGCGTTGCAGCTGGAGTATCCGAAGTAGCGGCCGTCTTGCGCAGAATGCTGGCGTTGTGCGCCGCGCTTACTTCACCCACTCTGCGAGCTTCGGATCGGGATAGGGCAGGATGTCTCGCGACTGGGTGTGCTCGGCCACCCATTTCGTTCCGTTCCAGTGGAAATCGGCCTGCGTTTCCGTCCCGTGGCCGTTCGCGCGGATGACCAGCGTGCAGGCCGCCTGGATCGGGTAAGTCGGGTTTTTCGGGCCGATGCAGGACCCGAGAAACACCATGACGTCGCCGAGGCCGAACCGCTCCTTCATCGCGTAGGTCGCGTCGAAGTCCGAGAGCCGGTCCGGTACCGGCGTTGCGTCGCACGCGGCGACGCTCGCGGCAAGCAGCAGCGCGGCGGCGCGGCCGGCACGCCGCCAGTTGCACGGGGTGTGGGCTGAACGGGCATCAGCGTCGGCGCGCTTCTCCGCGCGGGAGTTTGACGGGCAGGGCATTCGGGGTTCGGGTCACGGACACGGCGGCCATTGTGACGGATTTCACCGGCACCCGGGCTGACCCGAGCGCATCGGTGCATCGGCTTCGTACCCGAACGCGGGGGGCCGTTGAGCGGCGCGGTGTTCCGGCTCAGGCCGTACGCCGGGCGGACCAACGATTCCACAGCATGCCGGAGCGGTTGCCGCTGCGGCAGTACGCGAGCACCGGCTTCTGCAGCGTGTCGACCAGTTCACCGAAGGCATCGATCTCCGCCTCGCCGATGCGGTCGCGCTCGACCGGCAGGTAGCGCGCTTCGAGGCCCAGTTCGCGGGCGGCAGCGGCGATTTCATCGAACGCCGGATGTTCGTCGCCTTCGCCGTCCGGACGATTGCAGATGACCGAGCGGAAGCCGGCATTGCGGATCGCCTTCAGGTCGGCCGGCGTGATCTGCCGCGACGCGGAGAACCCGTTCGCCGCCGTCGCGCGACACTGTTCGATCGCGTGGCGGAAGCAGGCGATCGCGAAATCGACATCCTGCTCCGTCGTGAAGCGGCCGAAGCTCACGCGCACGGTGCGGCCTGCCGTCTCCGCGTCGAGGCCGATCGCGGTCAGCACGTGGGACGGGGCGCCGCTGGTCGAGTTGCACGCGGACGTCGACGACACGGCGAGCGCTTCGCCGAGCATGAACGGGAAGAAGCCCGGCGCATTCACCGTCAGGCTCAGCGTGTGCGGGATGCGGCGCGCGGCGGCCGCGTTCTGCGTGACATCGCCGAGCGCGACCAGCGCGTCCGTCAGGCGGGCGCCGAGCGCCGCGATCCGTGCGGTTTCGCCGTCGAGCTTGTCAGCGGCCAGTTCGCATGCCACGCCCATGCCGACGATCTGATGCGTCGCGAGCGTGCCCGAGCGCAAGCCGCGCTCGTGCCCGCCGCCGTGAATCTGCGGGGCGATCCGGTCCGCGATGTCGCGGCGCACGAACAGCGCGCCGATGCCCTTCGGGCCGTACACCTTGTGCGCGGACATCGACAGCATGTCGATGCCGAGCGCGCGCACGTCGATCGGCGTCTTGCCGAGCGCCTGCGCGGCGTCGACGTGGAGCAGCGCGCCCGCGTCATGCACGATGCGCGAGATTGCGCCAATATCGGTCAGCGTGCCGAGCTCGTTGTTCACGAGCATCAGCGACACGAGGCCCGTGTCGGGGCCGATCGCGGCAGCGACCGCGTCGGCGGTGATCTCGCCGTCGCGCGTGGGCGTCAGGAGCGTGACCGACGAACCGTGCTTCGACAGGTTCGCCATCGTGTCGAGAATGGCCTTGTGCTCGATGCGGCTCGTGACCAGGTGGCGCTTGCCGGTCGCGTTTTCCGCATAGCCCTTCAGTGCGAGGTTGTTCGATTCGGTGGCGCCGGACGTCCAGACGATCTCGTCGGCATCTGCGCCAATCAGCGCGGCCACTTGCGCGCGTGCGTGCTCGACCTTGTCTTTCGCCAGCCGGCCGGCGGCATGCGAGCTCGATGCGGGGTTGCCGAAGATGCCGTCGAAGCCGAGGCAGGCCGTCATCGCTTCGATCACGCGCGGATCGGCGGGCGTCGTGGCGGCGTAGTCGAGGTAGTGCAGCGTGGTGGTGTCGCTCATGTCCTTCTCATACTCGTTTCTTTCGGAATGGAAGAAATGATACGGGGGACAGGAGGGAAAAAGGATCCAAAGTTGGCTGGCGATTCAGTTTGATATGGAATAACGTTTTATCTGAGTGTGGATTGGGGGAATTTATTTTTCTGGCGGCGGGCGGGTGCGACTGGCGCGTCCGCCGCTTATTTTGCGAGGGATGGTCGATATGCAGTATGAACTGACGACGTTGTCGTGTTGGCTGCTGGCGCAGGATGCCGTTTCCGCCGGGGCGCACCGATGGGTATCGGATCCGGGGGCCGCGGGGCGTCTCCTTGGCGCCTGGCGTTCGGAAATCGGCGAGTTGGGGCAGATCGTCGTGTTGCGCGGCTTCGACGAAATCGACGAGCTGCAGCAGGAGCGCCGTCGTGCGTTGATGAGCGGCGGGCCGTTCAATATCGACGGTGCCGACGTGGGTCTCAACATGGAAACCTACGAACGCTTTCCGTTCCTGCCCGAGATCGAGCCGTCGAAACTCGGCAGGTTCTACGAATTTCGCCGCTATTGGCTCAAACCGGCCGGGATCGCGCCGACGATCGCCGCGTGGGCGCAGGCCGTCGGTCCGGCCGAAGCCTATACGTCTCATCTCGTCACAAACCTGTACGCGATCGATGGCCCGCCTCGCATCGCCCATATCTGGGGGTTCTCGAGCCTGGAGGAGCGCATGGCCTTGCGCGCGCGCCACTATGCCGAAGGACTCTGGCCGCCCAAGGGCGGGCCGCAGCAGATCGAGCGGGCCACGTCGACGATTTGCCTGCCGGAGGCGTGGTCTCCGCTGTGCTGAATGTCCGGTGACGCGTCGGTGAGGTCGCCCCGCGCATTGCCGCCGAGGGCAGCCCGTTGCGAAAGCAACTGGCTGGTTCGGCCACACCGAAGTGGCCGGCTTGCCGCGTTTTACCGATGAACGGCGGCGAGCGCCGGGGCGTGCCCGAATGGCGGTTCGCCGTGTTCATGCGGCGAAATGCAGCCGCCGCCATGTCTATGAGGGATTCCCCCGTGACACGCGAGTGAGCGCTGTTTCAACGCCGCTTTCGTTCGCTCCGCGCTTCTCCGTCGATGCTTCCCGCGCACCGCCCGCGATTATTTGCGTTTCGCGAATGGCGCGTTCGCCGGTTGTTCCATACCCGATTGGCGGCCGTGCACCTATCGTGGTGACGTCGGCCGATTGAACTCGGCGCGTCGAACCCGAACGGCGGCCGGCACTTCCTCGCGATTCGCGTCGCACACAAAAACCATCGGACCTGGCTCATGCGCAGGCGCTGCGGCGCGCGCAGGCGAACCTGTGTCCACGGAGACGGACATGAAAGCAAACGAGTGGGATACCTCATACGAGTGGAAGGCAGTCACGCTGCTGGCGCTCGGCTTCGGGCTGGTCGGCCTCGATCGCTGGCTGATCGCGCCGCTGTTCCCTTCGATCATGAAGGACCTCAACCTGAACGCGCAGGACGTCGGCAACTGCATCGGCGTGCTCGGCCTGTCGTGGGGCATCTTCGCGGCGTTGATGGGCGGCATCTCCGACAAGATCGGCCGCCGGAAGGTGCTGATTCCGGCCATCCTCGCGTTCTCGCTGCTGTCGGGCTTCTCGGGGCTCGCCGGCGGGCTGCTCGGGCTGATGGCGATTCGCGGCCTGATGGGCGTGGCCGAAGGCTCGTTCTGCCCGACGAGCTTTGCCGCGACCGCCGACGCGTCGCATCCGCGGCGGCGCGGGCTGAACCTCGGCCTGCAGCAAAGCGGCTTCGCGCTGTTCGGGCTCGCGCTGTCGCCGATCATCGCGACGCAGCTGCTCGGTTTCGTGTCGTGGCGCTGGGTCTTTGCGCTCGTCGCCGTTCCCGGCCTGATTCTCGGCGCGATCATGTTCTTCGTCATCCGTGAGCCGAAGGTCACGAAGGCCGTCGCGTCGGAGCATGCGCCGGCGTCGCTCGGTCATGTGCTCAAGAGCCGCAACATCCTCGTGGCGATGGCGGCCCTGTGCTGTGCGATGACCGGCGTATTCGTGCTCGGCGCGCTGCTGCCGCTGTACCTGACCGACTACCTGGCGCTCGGCACGCAGAAGATGGGCCTCGTCGTGTCGGCCATCGGCTTCGGCGGGTTTCTCGGGCAGTTCGGGTTGCCGGGCCTGTCCGACCTGGTCGGCCGCCGCCTCGCGAGCATCGTCGGCTTCGCGGGAACGGCCGTGATGCTCTATATCTTCCGCGGCCTCGGCCCGCAGCCGGTCGTGCTGTTCGGGGTCCTGTTCGTCGCGTCGTTCTTCACGCTCGGGCTGGTGTCGCTGCTGTCCGGCCCGGTGGCGACCGAGGCCGCGCCCGTCGGGCTCGTGTCGACGTCGATCGGCGTGGTGGTCGGTGTCGGTGAAATCTTCGGCGGCGGCATCGCGCCGGCGATGGGCGGCTACGTCGCCGCACACTTTGGCATCCAGAACATTCTGTGGCTGCCGATGTGCTCGGTCGTGCTGGGCATCGTGGTCAGCCTGCTGCTGAAGGAAACCGCGCCGGCCGTGCTGCAGCGTCGCGTGGCGGCCGTGCAACCGGAACTCGCGGCGGGTGAGCAATCACGGTAACGTCCGCGCGGGCACGGCGGTGCATTCGGGAGCGGATGCCGTCGGCGATTGACATCGATTGGGCGACAGAGTGACGCCTCCCGCATGACACAGCCCGTTACCCGCACGGGTAGACTGCCGGTTTCGCTGTCGAAAAAGGGCGCGGTATGGACCGGTTCCTGAGCATCGAGGCATTCGTCAGGGTGGCGGAGGCGAGCAGCTTCGCCGAGGCGGCGCGGCAGCTTGGCGTGACCAGCTCCGTCGTGACGAACCGAATCCAGCAGCTCGAGAAGTTCGTCAACGCGCCGCTGTTCCATCGCAGCACGCGCCACGTGCGCCTGTCGGAAGTGGGCGAAGCGTTCTATCGCGAGTGCGCGGAGGTGGTGGGGCGCGTCAACGAGCTGACGGACCAGATGCGCGAGCTTCGCGCGACCCCGACCGGGCGGCTGCGCATCCAGATGCTGCCCGGTTTCGCGCTCGATCACTTCGGCGCGCCGCTGATGGAATTCAACCGGCGCTACCCGGGCATCCAGCTCGACGTGATCGTCAATGACCGTGTCGTGGACCCTGTCGAAGAAGGGTTCGACATCGCGTTCCAGATCTTCCCGCCGATCTCCGAGTCGCTGATCGAACGGCGGCTGTTCACCGTCAGGCGCCTCTTCTGCGCGTCGCCTGCGTACCTCGACGCGCATGGTGCGCCACAACATCCACGCGACCTGCTGCAGCACACCACGGCACTTTATTCGGGCTATCCGTCGCGCAACCGCTGGACGATGACGCGCGGCGACGAGGTCGTCGAAATGGAGCTGCCGGGCATGATCCGCTCGAACTCCGTGCACCTGCTGCGCGAGTACGCGCTGTCTGGCGGCGGCGTCGTGTGCCTGCCCACGCTCGTCGCGAGCGAGGCGCTCGTCGCGGGCCGGCTGGTGCCCATCCTCACCGACTTCCAGCTCGCGCCGCTGAGCTTTGCCGCGGTTTATCCCGCAACGCAGCGACAGGCGCTGAAAGTGAAGGCGCTGGTCGAATTCCTCGCGGAAACCATCGGCGACGAATCGCCGTGGGACCTTCCGCTGCTGGAGCGTGGCTGGGTGCGCTGAACCACGCGGATTATTCGCGAAACGCAAATGCCGTAGTCGCCGTCCCGTGCCTTGTTGCGGTGGTGCCTTGCCCCTAGAGTTGAATCCAACAAGCGGTTCAACTCAGGAGACAGAAATGACCGACACGGCATTCCACACCGTCTTTGGCTCGCTCGACCATTACCGGAAGGGCGAGATCGAAATCACGAGCGGCAGCGCTCAACACTACGCGTTCTCGAATGTCTTCGAGGTCGCATCGAAGTCGGCCCCTTATGAAAAGGTCGTCGCCGGCAAGAACCTCGAATACGTGATCGAAGTGCTGCGGACCGACGGCCAGTCGCCGTGGTTCGCCTGCTCGCACGACGAGTTCGTGATCCAGATGGATGGCGAAGTCCGGATCGAATTCATCAAGCTCGATACGCCGCCGCAATCGGCGCGCGGCACCGTGAGCGCCGGCACGCAACCGGCCGGCCGCAAGATGGGCTACGTCGTATTGCGCCAAGGCCATCAGGCGCTGCTGCCGGCCGGCTGTGCGTATCGCTTCACAGCCAGCCGGCCGGGCGTCGCACTCGTGCAGACCGTCCTGGGCGAGCTGTCCGTGGAGAAGTGGGCCGACATCTGCCTGCACTGATTCGTCCGACCTCATTCGACTATTCCAGGAGACACGTTATGGCCACCCTCGACACTCTCGACACTTCCGCAGGCTTTGCCGCCGATCTGGTGCGATCGACCGAAGCCGATGCCGTCACCGGCTACCGCCGCTTCCAGCTCGGTGAATTCGAATTCCAGCGCGACGAATATTTCGTGAAGATCTGCTGGCCCGCGAAAGGCCAGACCCGCACGCACGCGATGCCGGCGGACGCCTTCCTGCGCGCGATGATGCGCGACGTGGCATGGGGCTTCTTCTACGGCTGGGTGAACTTCGATCATGTGTTCGGCACGCGCAATCACTATGGCAAGGTCGACATGTATGCGGGCACCTTCAACGGCATCCTGAAGGACGCCGGGGTCGACTACACCGAGACCTTCGAAACGCCCACGATCATGGCGACCTTCAAGGCGATGCTGCACGACTGGACCAACGAAGGCTTCGATCCGTTCGCGGCGCCCGAGGAAACCGGTACGGCGTTCGGGCGCAAGCACGGCGACAACGGCTCGGCGATCGAGCGCACGCGGATCGCGACGCGCCGCATGCCGGGCCTCGAAGGCGATTCGCCGCTGCGCGACGACCTGCCGGTCAACCGCGCGTTCCTCGACGTCGCGCAGGACGAGCCGGAGGTGCATGTCGAGCCGGGCTTCGAAGGCGAACTGCACGCGTTCAACCTGTTCAAGTACCTGTCGCGCTCGGACGTGACGTGGAATCCGTCGGTCACGTCGGTGTGCGGGCGCAGCCTGTTCTGCCCGACCACCGAGGAATTCATCCTGCCGGTGTTCCACGGCAACGACCGCGTCGAGTGGTTCCTGCAACTATCCGACGAAATCGTGTGGGACATCGGCGACAAGAACACCGGCGCGCCGCGCGCACGCGTGACGATGCGCGCCGGCGACATCTGCGCGATGCCCGCCGACATCCGGCATCAGGGTTATTCCACGAAGCGGTCGATGCTGCTGGTCTGGGAAAACGCGACGCCCGACCTGCCGCAGCGCTACGAAAGCGGCGAACTCGCGCCGTATCCGATCGCGTTCTGAGCGGCGCTTCCGCTTCAGATTCCGCTTCAAGCCTTACACCGAGGACGATTCATGCAAACCCAACTCTTCATCGACGGGCGCTTCGTTGACGCCGTCGACCGCGGCACGATCGACGTGCTGAATCCACACGACGGCTCCGTCATCACGAAGATCGCGGCCGCCACCGCCGCGGACGTCGATCTGGCCGTCGAAGCCGCGACACGCGCGTTCCCTAAATGGTCGGCGCTGCCGGCCGCCGAACGCGGCCGCCTGCTGCTGCGCCTCGCCGACGCGATCGAGGCAAACGCGGAGGAGCTGGCACAGCTCGAATCGCTGGACACCGGCCACCCGATCCGCGATTCGCGCGCACTCGACGTGCCGCGCACGGCCGCCTGCTTCCGCTACTTCGGCGGCATGGCCGACAAGCTGCAAGGCTCGGTGATTCCCGTCGAAACCGGCTTCCTGAACTACGTGCAGCGCGCGCCGATCGGCGTCGTCGGCCAGATCGTGCCGTGGAATTTTCCGCTGATGTTCACGAGCTGGAAGATGGGCCCGGCGCTCGCGGCCGGCAACACGGTCGTGCTCAAGCCGTCGGAAATCACGCCGCTGTCGACGCTGCGCATCGTCGAGCTGATGGCCGAGGTCGGGTTCCCCGCGGGTGTCGTCAACATCGTTCCCGGCTACGGTCATACGGCCGGCCAGCGGCTCGCCGAACATCCGGGTGTCGGCAAGATCGCGTTCACCGGATCGACGGCCACCGGCCGCCGGATCGTCGAAGCGTCGCAGGGCAACCTGAAACGCGTGCAGCTCGAACTGGGCGGCAAGGGCGCCAACATCGTGTTCGACGATGCCGACCTCGACGCGGCCATCAACGGCGCCGCGTGGGCGATCTTCCACAACCAGGGGCAGGCGTGCATCGCCGGCTCGCGCCTCGTGCTGCACGAACGCATCGCGGATGCGTTCCTCGAGCGCTTCGTGGCGCTCGCGTCGTCGATCCGCATCGGCAACCCGCTCGATGCAAACACCGAGATGGGGCCGCTCACGTCGAAGCAGCACCTCGACCGCGTGCTGTCGTTCGTCGACGTCGCGCGCGAGCAGGGTGGTCGCGTGCTCACGGGCGGCAGCGCACCGCAGGACCCGGCGCTCGCCAACGGCTACTACGTGCGCCCGACGGTCATCGAAGCAAAGAGCGCGGCCGACCGCGTTGCGCAGGAAGAAGTGTTCGGCCCGTTCGTCACGGTGCTGCGCTTCGGCAGCGACGACGAAGCGCTGGCCATTGCGAACGCAACCGAATACGGGCTGGGCAGCGGCCTCTGGACGAAGGATCTGTCCCGCGCACACAAGATGGCGTCGCGGATCAACGCGGGCATGTGCTGGATCAACTGCTACAAGCGCGTCAATCCGGGCAGCCCGTTCGGCGGCGTCGGCCAGTCGGGCTACGGCCGCGAGATGGGCTTCGAGGCGATGCACGACTACACCGAGGCGCGGTCGGTGTGGGTCAACGTCGACGGCAACGTGCCACCGCATTTCAAGCGCTGAGGTTCGTCATGGATCGCTTCGTCTATCAGGGCACCCCTTCCCGCGTGGTGTTCGAATGGGGCGCGCTCGACAGGCTGCCGGACGAGTTGTCGACGCTCGGCGCGCGCCGCGCGCTGATCCTGTCCACGCCCGAGCAGCGGCCGCTCGCCGAGCGCGTGGCGGCGATCCTGGGCGAGCGTGCGGCCGGCATCTGCGCGCAGGCGGTCATGCACGTGCCGGTCGAGGTCGCGCACGCGGCGCGCGAGATGGCCGGCGAACTGGATGCGGACTGCTGCATCGCGATCGGCGGCGGATCGACGATCGGGCTGGGCAAGGCGATTGCGCTCGAGTCGGTGCTGCCGATCCTGGCCGTGCCGACGACGTACGCGGGCTCGGAGATGACGCCGATCTTCGGGCTCACGGAAGGCCGGCTGAAGCGCACCGGCCGCGATGCGCGCGTGCTGCCGCGGACGGTGCTCTACGACCCGTCGCTGACGTTGTCGCTGCCGCCGGACATTTCCGCGGCATCGGGCATCAATGCGATGGCGCACGCCGTCGAGGCGCTGTATGCGGAAGACGCGAACCCGGTGATCAGCCTGATGGCCGAGGAATCGATTCGCGCGCTCGGCGAAGCGCTGCCCGTGGTCGTGCGCGATCCGGGGAACCGCGAGGCGCGCAGCCGCGCGTTGTACGGTGCATGGCTTGCCGGAACCTGCCTGGGTGCGGTCGGCATGGCGCTGCACCACAAGCTGTGCCACACGCTCGGCGGCACCTTCAACCTGCCGCACGCGCAGACGCATGCGGCGATGCTGCCGCATACCGCGCACTACAACCACAGTGCCGCGCCCGATGCGCTGCGCCGCGTGGCGCGTGCGCTGGGCGGGAACGATGCGGCCGAAGCCGGCCCGCTGCTGTTCGCGCTGAACGCGCGGCTCGGCATCGCGCCGGCGCTCGCCGATCTCGGGATGCCGGAGGCCGGCCTCGACGAAGCGGCCGACCTCGCGTGTCGCAACCCGTATGTGAATCCGCGGCCGGTCGAACGCGAGGCGATTCGCGCGCTGCTGCAGTTCGCATGGGAAGGGCGCGCGCCGCAATGAGCGGGCGGATACGCCAACGGAGACAAGCATGAGCCATGATCAACATGACGGCGACGCCGGGCTGACCGAGCAGGTTGTCGCCAGCTTCGACGGTACGCCGAGCCATCACTGGCGAGCGCGGATGCGGCGCCTCGTGCGGCATCTTCATGCGTTCGTTCGCGACCGGAGCTGACCGCCATGGCAAGATTTTTTGCGGTGTTAGCGACGGACCAGCCGGGCATGCGCGACGTGCGCGATCGCATGCGGCCGATTCATCGGACTTACCTGCGCTCGGCCGATCAGCACGGCGTGGTGGTGCGGCTCGGCGGCCCGACGCTGGACCCGCATGGCGATGCGATGAACGGCACGCTGCTCGTCGTGGAGGCGGACGACATTCATGCGGTGATGCAGTTCATCGGCAACGATCCGTATGTGAAGGAAGGGCTGTTCTCGCACGTGGAAGTGCGTCCGTGGGACTGGAGCCTCGGCAACCCCGAACATCGAGTGTGAATCATGGACGCACGACAACTCTGCCACTTTTCCGATGTGCCCGACGGCGGCGCGCGGGTCGTCGACGAAGCGTGTATCGGGCGTCCCGTGATCGTCGTGCGACGCGGCGAGCACGTGTGGGCTTATGTGAATCGTTGCCCGCACTTCTCGGTGCCGCTCGATTTCGTGCCGGGTAGCGTTTCCTGTTACCGGTCGCAGGTATTGATGTGCGCCCATCACAGCGCGCTGTTCCGGTTCGACGATGGCGTGTGTATCGACGGGCCGTGCTCCGGCTCGGCGCTGGAGGCCGTGGCTGTCGAGGTGGATGCCGCCGCGTGGATCGTTTATCGAGGCGCTTGATTCGCGTGCTTTGAAGACGTGCAAGCAGGACCGTTCAATGCGACGGTCATCGTATTGATCAATCAGTAAATCTAATCATATTTAAGGCGTCCGGTAATCGACGCCTGAATGACGGCGATTCCTTGTGCAGCACCGAGCAGGCACCTGCCACGTAGCAGGTGGTGGCCTCGCTTTTTCATAAAAAAGACGGAGACAGCATGAAACTCAGGTTTGGAGCAGTGGCGATTCTCGCCGTGGCGCAGGGTGCATGGGCACAGAGCAGCGTGACGATGTTCGGTCTGATCGATGCCGGCGTCTCCTATGTCAGCAACGAGAGCGGTGGAAAGAACGTCAAGTTCGACGACGGCATATTTGCGCCCAACCTCTTCGGCTTTCGTGGCACGGAAGACCTCGGTGGCGGATACCACGCGATCTTCGCGCTCGTGAACCAGTTCTCGATGGCGAACGGCGCGATCATCGGGACGGGGATTTTCGGGCGCAATGCGTACGTGGGCCTCGAAAGCAACCGGTTCGGCAGCATCACGCTGGGCAATCAGTACGACTTCATGGTGGATTCGCTGTTTTCAAAGAACAACGCGATTTCACGGGATATCTCGGGGCTGTACGGCTTTCGCAATGGCCCGTTCCAGCGTCTCGCGCTCCCGGACAATCCGACCGGTGCATTCGATTGGGATCGCACGGCGGGTAGCAAGCCGATCGCGAATGCCGTCAAGTACAGTTCGCCGACGGTCTCGGGGGTTTCGGGCGGCGCGATGTATGCGTTTGGCGGCGTAGCCGGTTCGGTCGGCGCGGACAATGCGGTCAGCGCCGGGGTGAACTATGAGATGGGGCCGTTCGGTATCGGTGCGGCCTACACGAACGAGAAGTACGGCCCCGCGCCCGGCGTGCCGTCCACCAGCGTGCGCAACTGGGGCGTCGGGATGCATTACGACTTCGGCGTCGTGACCGCGAATGCGCTGATGACCACCGTGCACAACTCGTTCAACGACGCCGGGGTGTGGATGGCCGAAGCGGGCGGGCTGTGGCACGTCAGGCCGGATATCGTGCTGGGTGCGAAGTACATGTACATGAAGGGCAATGAAGCGGTGAACGACAACCACGCGCACCAGGTCAGCGTGGCGCTTCAGTACCTGTTCTCGAAGCGGACGATGGTGTATGTGTCGGCGGACTACCAGCGCGCGAACAACGGCGCGAATGCGCAGGTCAATGGCGTGCTGGATCCGAACGGGGCTTCGAGTTCGGCTAGTCAGACGGTGGCGCGGGTGGGGTTGCATACGGTGTTCTGACGGAGCGGGCGCCTCGTTCTTCAAGCGCGCGGGGCGTCACATGTTCGCCCCGCGTCGATATTTCCCATCACCGATATTTCCCGCACGGTCCGCAACGCGACGATATTTTTCCTGGTAAGTGAGCGGTAAGTCGACTGGTCCTACAGTAGCCCCCGTTTCGATCGTCGACTCCAGGAAAATGATGCTGAAAATAGCCTCCCGCCGCCAACGTCCGTTACTGCTGCTTGCCGCTTCATTCGCATTGTCGTCTGCTCCCGTGTGGGCGGACGACGGCATGATCCCGCCCGATGCCGATCATTCGGGGCTGACCATACTCGACAACGCGACGAATGTGACGCATTGGGGATTGGGTGCCGGAGTCGGCTTTGCGCCGTCGGTCTACCAGGGCGATCGCAACCGCGTGTTGCCGTTTCCGCTGGTCTTTTTCGACAACAAATGGGTACATGCCGTCGGCACCACGGCCGATCTGAAAATCGGGAGCTGGAGCGGCGTCAGCGTCGCGCTTCGCGGCCAGTTTTCGCTCTTCGACGGATACAAGGGCTCGGACGCACCGATCCTGAACGGCATGGAAAATCGCAAGGGTGCGTTCTGGTACGGGCCTGCACTGTCATGGCGCACCGGGTTCGGTACGTTGTCGGGTACCTTCCTGTTCGGCGGTAACAAAGGCGAGCGCGCAAAAATCGGCTTCGAGAAGGCATTTGCTTTCGGCCAATTCTCGATCGCGCCGCATGTCGGCGCGGAATGGCTGAGCAACCAGTACGTCGACTACTATTACGGCGTGCGACCATCCGAGGCGCGCGCCGGGCGCGCCGCCTACAGCGCGGGATCGACAGTGAACGTGTCGGTTGGCACGCGTATCGACTACCAGCCGACGAAGCAGCAGACGATATTTCTGGACGTTGGCGTGTCGCGTCTCGGCGACGCCATCACGGACAGTCCGATCGTTGGAAGACGGTACGTTCCCGAGGCCAGAGTGGGTTACATGTATCGGTTCAAGTGAGTACGAGTATGCCAAGAGTGGCGATTGTCGAGGATCATCAGCGCCTCGCCGACCTGTTGTCGCAGGCGTTGGCCGCTGCGGGAATCGAATCCGACCTGTTCGGCAATGTCCGGGAAGCCGCCTACGGTGTCGACCAGGCCGACTACGCGTTGCTGATCATCGACCGCGGATTGCCTGACGGAGAGGGGCTGGCGTTCTTGCGGACGCTGCGCGCGGCGGGACGCATGACGCCATGCCTGATGCTGACGGCGCGCGACGCGTTGCGTGACCGCATCGACGGTCTCGAAAGCGGGGCCGACGACTACGTGACCAAGCCGTTCGAAATGAGCGAGCTCGTTGCCCGCGTGCGCACGCTGATGCGGCGTCCGGTGTTGCTGACGACGCTCGTCGCGTCGTTCGCGGATGTGACCGTGGACCCGGCGCAGCGTGCGATGCGCTGCGGCGACAGGACGGTACTGCTTGCGCCGGCCGAGCTGCAGGTCATGTTGTGCCTGATCGAAGCCGCGGGCCGCACCGTCCGTCATTCGATCCTCGAGCATGCCGCCTGGGGGCTCGGAGAGGCGGTCACGCCGAACGCGCTCGAGGTGACCGTACACCGCTTGCGCAAGAAACTGGCTTCAATCGATGCAACGATGCGGCTGACCAATATCCGCGGTGCCGGCTTCGCGCTGCAGGATGCATGATGCTTCGCCGCGTCTTGCTCGTTGCCGCTTCAGGGTAAGAAAGCGACCATGTTCCATCATTGGATTCGACGCCTGTCGACGCGTCTGTGGGTGACCAACGTCGTTGCGTTCGCCATCAGCCTGGCGCTGCTGTCCGCGCTCGCGGCATATGTCCTCGATCGATATCCGGAGTTCTTCGGGCGGCGGCAGCAGATGGAGAGCATCCGACATATCGAGGCCGGCCTGGGCTTCGGCGCCGATGGGCGTCCGGTATCGGTGCAATTGGGCGAGCGTCCGGCATTGATGTTCCGGCTCTTGCCGACCGAGGTGCAATATCGCGTGCTCGATGCGACCGGGAAGCCGTTGCTGGCGTCGGTGCCGTCGAACGGCGATCGACCGTGGCTGACGGAGGATCTCGCGAAGGCGGCCGGCAAGGTGCTGCCCACCACGATCGACGGCAACGCGTATTCGGTCGCCACGCAGCGCGCATCGAACGGGAGCGTCGTCTATTACGTGCAGGTGGCGCAAAGCAGGCAGCTTCTCGATGCGCTCATCATGTCGAGAATCGATCCGATACCGAAGACCGTCGGAATCGTGCTGGTCATTGCGACCGTCATTTTCGGGCTGACGCTGCCGCTGACGATCAGCCGCGTGCTGAAGCCGTTACGGGAGGTATCGCGTGCCGCGAGGGGCATCGAGCCGCGCAATCTGAAGACGAGGCTGTCTCCGAACGGCATTCCCAGCGAGATCAAACCGCTGATCGACGCGTTCAACGATGCACTGACCCGGCTCGAGAATGGCTTCGCGGTCCAGCAGCAGTTTCTGGCCGACGCCGCGCATGAGTTGCAGACACCGCTCACGCTGGTCAGAGGCCAGATCGAGTTGCAGCCCGACATCCGGCAGAAGGCGCTTTTGCTTCGCGAGATCGACCTGATGGCCCGGCAGGTCAAGCAACTGCTGCATCTGGCCGAAGTCAGCGAAGCGCAGAACTTCAGCTTCGGCGACGTGCACGGCGTCGACGTCGCGCGAGATGTCGTGAGCTTGCTGGCCGGCAAAGCCGATGCGAAGCAGGTGGCGCTCCATATCGAGGCGCGCGAATCCGTGTCACGCATACGGGCTGATGGCGGGGCGCTGTTCATCCTGCTCAAGAACATTCTCGAGAATGCGATCAACGCGTCGCCGTCGGAAGGCGTCGTCGTGCTGACCGTTCTCGAGACGGCGATTCATGTCGACGATGAAGGGCCGGGCATCCAGCGGGAGCATCTTCCATTGCTCTTCGACCGATACTGGCGAGCGCCGGATTCACGGTATGACGGTGCCGGTCTCGGGCTGGCAATCTGCAAGGAGATTGCCGTGGCCCATCAATGGAAACTGACGGTCGATGTGCTGGCCACGGGGACGCGGTTCAGCGTGTGGTTTTAGGCTGCACGGGTGCCGTGCGTGGCCGGGCTCCCACCGTACAAGGGCCGGATCGAGGGTTCCACCCGGTCGAAGGGGGGCTTTCCCGGCGGCCCTTGTCAGGTGTCAATTTTTCGATATAATGAACCAACGTTCGGAATGACGAACGCGAGAAGTCAAGCATCCAGAGTCGGATTCTCCGACGCCAACCTGCCCTCCCGGGCAAGGTGGACGCCTCTGAGGCGATGCGGCCGATTTACGGCAACGAAACGGGAGCAGCATGGCTGGCACCGGTTCGATAACCAATCATCCGGAGCAACCATGAGCCAAATTTCCTCCGCTTCCCGCCCGGCAGTCTGTGAAGACTGGTCGCAGTTCCTTCCTGGTTTTACGTTGACGCATACGGTTCATCTCGTTTCGGGACGGAATCCGGGCATCGTCTCGACCGCGGCGGCTGTGCTCGAAGATGAAACGGCCACGGTTGATCGTTGGGCCATCACCCGCTGTGGTGACGTTCTCGAGCAAAAAATCGTTCTTGGGGCAATGACAGAAGGGCAAGCGGCTCGGCTGCGTGAACGACTTGCTGGGCTCGATGGGGTACTGCGCACGAGGGTGGAGCATCATTTCGTGCGGGGTGGGTCAGTTGCGTCCGAGAAGGCGTCGGGGAGCGGTTGTTAGGCGATGGCAGTGCGACCTGTCGCCCCTGAGTTTGAACGTTTCTCACTGCCAGCCAAGCTGACGAGCGTTCACATACGACTTCCTCGACAGGTTTCGGCGACGTAGCATTCAAAACTGAAATGCCAGTGTCATCTGGTAGCCAGAACGCTTGATCGACGCGTTCGACCGCCCGGAGATTTCCTCGCCGCGCCGAGCACGCGTCAGTGCATGGAGCCCGACGGCGTGTATCCGTGCGTGAATCGGGTGTTCGATCGGCGGCGAACCGGTCGATCTCGCGGAGCGGGCTCATGCGCGCGGGTATGTCGATCAGGCGCATTTCACGCGCGATTTCCGCAAGCGGGTGGGGAAGGCGCCGGCGCAATACAGGCGGGAGGGTCGCCAGGCGTGAGGTTGCGGTTTCGCGACGGGCAACTGAATGTCACTGCCCTCCGTCGCGCCGCTGCTCGCTTGTCGTGGATTGTTGTAGTCTGGGCAATACGATAGTGTGGCGCGCCGGCCTGCCGCCGAACTGACAATGAACCTATGATGTGTCGCGCAGGCGATCGGTGAACTCGAACGGTTGGACCGTTACCGATCGTTCGATCCTGCCGCTCTCATCGTCGACCGATCCGCCAGAAAATCAGGAGTTTGTCGTGTCTCACCGGAGATCCATGTTGGGCCGTCCGAATGTCGCGTGCGTCGTCGCCGTGGCGATCATGCTGGCCCCGGTCGCGACGCGTGCGGCGGCCGACCATGTCGACGAAACGGCGAGCGTCGCGCCAGCCGTTTCGGCCAACACGTCGCTCACGCGGCCGATTGTCGGCGACGATCCGGTTGCGATTCGGGAAGCACTGGAGAAGCTGCACGTCAAAAGCGCGTCCCCGTCCCTGGGCGATCGCGTCCGCAGCCTGATCCCCGGCGTGGCCGACAAGCATGGCCAGAACGCCGACCTGGCCGCGGTCAACCTGGATCGTGAGGTAACTTTCCTGGTGCCGGTGACGTACGGGCTGCGATATCAGTCGCAGAAGCATCTGTTGAAGGTGAACGCCGACCTGGTCGACGCCGACGGCGAAGGCCGGACGGGCATCCTGCTCAGAAAGGTCATTACCGGGCCGCGAGGGCGAGGGCTCGTGATCGCACCCGAGGCGAATGCAAAGGGCTATATCCAGCAGATCGACATCATCGAACTCGATCCCGGAAAAGGCAGGAAGTCCACCGTGCGCGGCCGCGTGAGGCTGTTACCCGCTGCGTACGCGCAAACGCATGGCGGGTTCGTGTTCGCGCTTTCCGGGCGTCTGGTCCGGCCGTACCTGACCGAACACGTCGAGCACGCCGAGCCGAGCAACGACGAGCCGACCGACATCACGACGAGGACTTCGAGGTTGTACCTGGATATCGAATCCATTTCGCTCGTGAGTCAGGCGAGTGGTGCGGTGTTGTTGAAGAAGCTGAGTTTCTCGAAATAGCGGGTTGCTTGCGCGAGTCTTTGGGCGATCTCGCGGAACTCGCTCATGCCCTCTCGGGTATCTCGATCAGGCGTCGCTTGACGCGCGATATCCGCAAGCTGGCGGAGACGTGGACGACATTGCAACAGTGCGCGAATATCCGCGCTGGTTTGCATCGGTGTGGGACCTCGTCGCACGCTGCATTGCTGCTGGGCTGCAGTGGCTAAACGGGCCAGAACGCCTCTTGGAATCATCGTAACCTATTGATTTATAAAGATTGGCCGTTTATTTTGCAAAAAACAGACTTCTACGGCCAATGCTCAACTACCTGCCACTCTCGGACAATGCCGCTCGTCAGGCTATCGACTCGTCTACCGTGTTCGAGGAGTTCTGTCGGACGAAATCCGAGGCTTTGAAATATGCCGGAGGTATGTACTGGAAGACCCAGGGTCCTTACGAGTACCTGGTGAAAACGACCGCAGGCAACCAGCAAAAGCGTATCGGGCCTCGCTCATCCGAAACCGAACAAACCTACGCAGCCTTCAAGTCCAAGAAGGCCGAAATCGAGGCTTGCCTGTCGGACCTTCATGCTGCAGTAGTTGACGCAGAGCGATTAAATCGTGCACTCAGGGTGGGCCGGGTCCCGGCTATCGTTGTGGATGTTCTGCGGGATATCGAGAAAGCGGGACTGTCTTCCTACTTTACGGTCGTTGGTACGCACGCCCTGTACGCATATGAAGCCGCAGCTGGAGTTCGCATTGCGCAGGGTGCATCGGCCACCCAGGACGTCGACATGCGTTGGGACGCTCAGAAGCATGTTCGTTTTCTGACAGACATGGAGCGCCTGGACGTTTCGATGCTTCGTATTTTGCAGGGCGTGGACAAGACTTTTCAGCGCAAAGATGGGCATCTCGAAACGGCCATCAACAGCAAAGGCTTTGAGGTTGATTTCTTGCGGCGCCCACCGCAAGACTCTGACCCACATCCTGTCAGACTGTCTGGCTATGAAGAAGACCTGTGGCCTGTACAGGCCCGGCGTGCACAAGTATTGTCGTCGGCGCGCAAATTCGAGCAGGTCGTGGTGGCCGCGACGGGAAAAATGGCGAGGATGACGACCATTGATCCAGAAGTATTCATCGAATTCAAATCCTGGATGGCGAATTTAGCCCTGGACCGCGACCCGCGTAAACGTCAACGCGACAAACTGCAGGCCGATATCGTTTGGACGTTAATGGACCAAGGTTTGCTGTTATCGCAGTAGATGCGCGTTCAGCGCTGCATCCCTGGGTTGCGACGGCTCCTGGTGTGAGAGGTGCCGTCGTGTGTCGGGCATCCATTCGTTTTCTGCCTTTCTCGTACTTTGCGGTTTTGCTTCGGGCACCCTCACTCCACCGTCACCGACTTCGCCAGATTCCGGGGCTTATCGATATCCGTCCCCCGCGCCAGCGCAGCGTGATACGCGAGCAGTTGCATCGGCACCGTATGCAGAATCGGCGAAAGCGGCCCGTAGTACTCGTTGAGCCGAATCACCTCGATCCCTTCGCTCGGCACCAACCCGCAGTCCACATCCGCGAACACAAACAGCCTGCCATTCCGCGCACTGACCTCATGCATGTTCGACCGGAGCTTTTCAAGCAGCATGTCATTCGGCGCAACCGCAATCACCGGCATTTCGTTACTCACCAAAGCCAGCGGCCCATGCTTCAACTCCCCCGCCGGATAAGCCTCCGCGTGAATATACGAAATCTCCTTCATCTTCAGCGCGCCTTCGAGTGCGATCGGATAATGCATCCCGCGCCCGAGAAACAGCATGTTGTCGCGCCGTGCGAGCAGTTCCGACCAGGCCATGATCTGCGGCTCGAGCGCGAGCACTTTCGACATCGCATCGGGCAGATGCCTTAGCGCACGCAGATGCTCCTTCTCTTCGTCGTCGCTCAACCGCCCGCGCACCTGCGCAAGCGATAGTGTGAGCAGAAACAACGCCACGAGCTGCGTCGTAAAAGCCTTCGTCGAAGCCACCCCGATCTCGATGCCCGCCCGCGTGACAAACTGCAGCGCACATTCCCGCATCAACGCACTCGTCGCGACGTTGCAGATCGCGAGCGTATGCATCATTCCAACGCGCTTCGCGACATGCACGGCACCAAGCACATCAGCCGTCTCACCGCTTTGCGACACGGCGACAACGAGCGTGCGTGGATTCGGCACACCGTCGCGATAGCGAAACTCGCTCGCAATTTCCACGCTGGCCGGCAGCTTCGCGATGCTTTCGATCCAGTACTTCGCCGTGAGCGCCGCGTGATAACTGCCGCCACACGCGAGCAGCAACACCGAATCGACGTCGTTGAACACGCGCCACGCGCCATCACCAAACAGCTCGGGCATGATCGAAGACACATCGAGCAACGTATCGGCCACCGCCTGCGGCTGCTCGAAGATCTCCTTCTGCATGTAGTAGCGATACGACCCGAGATCGGCCGCGCCGCTATGCGCGGCGACCCGCTGCACCGTGCGCTCGACGCGCTGGCCGGCCGCATCGACGATCCAGTAGCGATGCAGTTGAATATCGGCAACGTCGCCGTTCTCGAGGTAGGCGATGCGATCGGTAATGCCCGACAGCGCAATCGCATCCGACGCCAGAAAATTCTCGCCTTCACCGACACCCACGACGAGCGGCATCCCGTCGCGCGCGCCGACGATCCGGTGCGGCTCGTCGCGGCACATCACCGCGATCGCATAGCTGCCGCGCAGTTGCGCGACCGCGCGCCGGACCGCATCGAACAGGTCGCCGTCGTACAGGTGATCGATCAGGTGCGCGATCGCCTCGCTGTCGGTCTGGCTCGCGAACACGTAGCCATGCGCCTGCAGTTCGGCGCGCAGTTGATCGCAGTTCTCGATGATCCCGTTATGCGACAGCGCAATGCGCGCATTGGCGTCGCTCGGCGAGAAGTGCGGATGGGCGTTGAGCGTGACGGGCGCGCCGTGCGTGGCCCAGCGCGTATGCGCGATGCCGGTGTAGCCCGACAGCGCATGCTCGGCGATCTCACGCTGCAGGTTGGCCACACGATCGACGCTGCGGGCGCGCGCCAGCGCCCGGTCGCGGTAGACCACGACGCCGCACGAATCGTAGCCGCGGTATTCGAGCCGCTTCAGGCCGTCGACCAGGTTCGGCAGGATGTCCCGCTGGGCGACCGCCCCGACAATTCCACACATATCGCGCTCCGTAAATGTCCTGTCTGGATCAGTGAGAGCGATGGTAGGGCGAGCTGTATGGAATTAAATTTCAAAATACAAGATAAAATGAAACGAATAGCAGATCGTCTATCATGTTGAAATTAAATTTCACACTCTGACCGGAAGGAGCCGCCGATGGCCGGCATTACCCTCGACGATCTCGACCTGCGCATCCTCGCGATCCTGCAGGACGACGCGTCGGTGTCGAACCTGCAACTGGCCGAGCGCGCGCTGTCGTCGCCGCCCACTTGCATGCGCCGCGTGCGCCGGCTGACGGAGGCCGGCGTGATCCGCCGGCAGGTCGCGGTGCTCGACCCGGTGGCGATCGGCACGGCCGTCACCGCGCTGATCGAGATCAGTCTCGACCGGCAGACCGCCGAAGACTACGACGCGTTCGAAGCGTACGTGTGTGCGGAGCCGGCCGTCACGCAGTGCTATCGCGTGTCGCCTGGGCCCGATTTCGTCGTGGTGGCCGATCTGGCCGACGTCGCCGAATACGATGAATTCGCGCGACGGCTGTTCACTGGCGCGTCGAATGTCCGCAACGTGCGGACGTTCTTCTCGACGCATCGCGCGAAGTTCGAGGCGAACGCGCGGGTTACGCATGCGATGCGCAAGCGCGGATGAGGTGGTCGCACCATCATTCGCAATGCGTTCGCGAATGCCTTCGCGACACCATCACGCAGCAGCGTCAGCCGCTTCCAGCAATTGCAGCGGCTTGCCATACCCGAAGCAATGCGCGGGTTCCGGAAACACACCCTGCCGCACATCGTGCGCGTACTGGCGGATCGCATCGCGCATCACCGCGTTCGCATCGGCATAACGCTTCACGAATCGCGGCGTGTACGCGTCGAATGCGCCGATCATGTCCTCGGTGACGAGCACCTGCCCGTCGCATGCGGGCGATGCGCCGATGCCGATCGTCGGGATCGTCAGCGTTTCCGTCAGATGTCGCGCGAGCGCTTCGGCGGTGCCTTCGATGACGACGCTGAACGCGCCGGCCTGTTCAGCCGAGCACGCGGCATCGAACACCTGCGCGGCGGAGCGCGGGTCCATCCCCTGCGCGCGGAAGCCACCCGTCGCGTTGGCCTGCTGCGGCATGAGGCCGACGTGTGCCATCACCGGGATGCCGCGCTCGGTCAGGAAGCGGATCGTGTCGCCCATCTCGGTGCCGCCTTCGAGCTTCACGCTCTGCGCGCCGGTTTCGGCGAGCAGGCGCGCGGCGGAGCGATACGCTTGCGCGGGCGATTCCTGGTACGTCGAGAACGGCAGGTCGACGACGACGCATGCCTGCGCGGCGCCGCGCACGACGGCCGCACCGTGTGCAATCATCATGTCGAGCGTGACGCGCAGCGTATCGGGCATCCCGTACAGCACCATGCCGACGGAGTCGCCGACGATGATCACGTCGGCCACCTCGTCGACCAGCTTCGCCATCGGCGCGGAATACGCGGTCAGCGACACGAGGCTGCCGATGCCCTTGGTCGAACGGATCGCGGTGACGGTCTTGCGGGTGGTGCGGGTATGAGCGCTCATGAACGGAAGCCGTGTGAAAGAAGAGCCGCCACGGTAGCATCGCGCTCGTTCGTGCAATGACCTTCGGAGGACGTCTTATGTTGCTGGCGGGACAATCGGGTGACCCTTACGCAGTGCCGCCGATGGCGTGCCTGCCGAGGCCGCTGTACGTGCGCGCGTTCGGTATTCCCGGCAACGTGAGCATCGACGCGCACAGTCATCCGTGGGCGCAGCTGATGTATGCGACGAGCGGGGTGCTCGAGGTGTCGACACCGTCGGGCCGGCATCTGCTGCCGCCGCACTATGCGATGTGGATTCCGCCGCACGTGCCGCATGCGGTGTCGACGCGCGATTGCGTCGCGTTCCACAGCCTGTATCTCGATGCCGCGATTGCGCGCGACGACGTTCACGGCGATTGCGCGATCCTCTGCATGACGCCGCTGCTGCGCGAGCTGGTGCTCGCCACGGCCGAATTGCCGGTGAACTACGACGAGACGGGGCCGGACGGCGCGCTCGTCTGCCTGATCGCCGACCGGATCGCACGGATGCGGCAGGCGCCGCTGACGGTGCCGCTGCCGCGCGATCCGCGTCTGCTGAAAATCGCGCGGGCGTTGCATGCGTATCCGGGCGATACGCGCAATCTCGACGAATGGGGCCATCAGGTCGGTGCGACGCGGCGCACGCTGTCGCGGCTGTTCCGGCAGGACACGGGGCTGTCGTTCACCGAATGGCGGCAGGCGGTGCGGCTGCTGGCGTCGCTGCCGCTGCTCGACGCGGGCGAGCCGATCGGCGCGGTGGCCGCACAACTGGGCTACGACTCGACGTCGTCGTTCATCGCGCTGTTCCAGGCGAAATTCCAGGTGACGCCCGGCGCGTATGCGAAGCGTGAAGCGCGCCGGCCCGTGCTGAACGCCTGACGCTGCGGCACATCCCGACTCAGAACGCGAGCGCCTGCTGCACCGGATGGTGGGCGCCGCGCTCGAACCCTGCGCCTTCGAGCGACAGCAGTGCGCGCTTGCGGTCGATGCCGCCCGCATAGCCGGTCAGGCTGCCCGACGCACCGACCACGCGATGGCACGGCACCATGATCGACACCGGGTTCCGGCCGACCGCACCGCCCACGGCACGTGCGCCGCTCATCGGCAACCCGACGCGCTCGGTGATGTCGCCGTACGTCACGAGTTCGCCGAACGGAATGGCGAGCAGTTCCTTCCATACGCGTCGCTGAAACGCGGTGCCGCGCAAGTGGATCGGCACCGAGAACGTCTCGCGCGTGCCGGTGAAGTACTCGGCGACTTCTTCCGCGACCTTGCGCGCAAGCGGCGACATCGCGAGCGCGTCTGCTTCGGTCACGATCGCAACCGACGGGAAGTATTTCTGGCCGACGAAGTAGAGGCCCGTCAGCGCATCGTCCTCGATGCGCACGGCGATGTCGCCCAGCGGGCTCGGAATCAGGTGAGCGGGAGTCATCGCAATACGTCTCCATGAAGGCGCCACACTTGCAGTGCGGCATACGCGCGCCACGGCGCCCAGCGCGCCGCATGCGGCGCGGATGATGGCACACGGGCGCGTTCGGTGCGGGCGGGCAGCCACGCATCGTCGGCCGGGAACGCGTTCGGCCAGGCCATCGCGCGCATCGCGACGTACTGCACCGCGTGTTCGTCGAAGCCGGGCAGCGCACGCAATGCGTCGAGCGTCGTGTCGAGCGGCGCCATCGGTTCGAGTGAGAGCGTGCCGTCGTCGACGGCGCGGGCGAGCGACACGATCGCCTGCGCGGCGTCGTGCGCGATGCCGATTGTTTCAAGCGCGGAAGGCGGCAGGGCGGCCAGCGTCGCGGCGGAGGGCAGCGCGTGCGTGAGGCCGGGCGGCGCGCCTTCGATCGATGTGCCGAAGCGCTCGGCGATGCGTGCCAGCACGGGCGTGCCCGCATGCGCTGCCGCAAGCCGCTCGCCCGCGATCGCACGGATCGCGATCTCGACACCGTCGAACGCGCCGGGGACGCGCAGGCCCGGCGAGCCGCTCGCGAGTTCGCCGAGATGCGCGTCGATCACGTCGGGGCGGCTGTCGAGATCGAACAGCCGCCGAATGCGCGCGAGCACGGTGGGTACGACGGGCGTCAAAGCGGGCGACACGGTGACGGCCAGCGCGAAGCGCTGCGGCACATGCGCGACGGACAACCAGCCGGCGACGCGCCCGTTACCGCCAGTGCTGTTCTCGTTGCCATTCCGGTTCGGCAATTCGACGACACGCGCATAACCCTGCGCATCGATTCGCTCGACACCGTCGATCTGTCGCTCCGCGAGAAAGCGCATCAGGTCGTCCCATGCGAACGGGGGCCGATACGGCAGCGGGAACGTCATGTCGCCATCGGCCGACGCACGAGCCCCTTTGCGCAGCCGTAGCGGATTGAGGCCGTAACGCTGCAGGAACAGGTCGTTGAAGCGCCGCACGCTGCCGAACCCGGCCGTCGACGCGACGACGGCCACCGGCAGCGCGGTATCGGTCAGCAGCCGCTTGGCCATCAGCAGCCGGTGCGTCTGCGCGAACTCGACCGGCGACACGCCGAACTGCGCGCCGAAGATCCGGCGCAGATGGCGTTCGGTCACGCCGACGCGCTGCGCGAGTGCATCGACGGAACGGGCGTTCAGGAAACCGTCCTCGATCAGCGTGGCGGCCGCGTCGGCGAGATTGCCGGACAGGTCGAGCAGCCCGTGGCCGGGCGCGAGCTCGGGGCGGCAGCGCATGCAGGGTCGGAAGCCGGCTTTCTCGGCGGCGGCGGCGGTCGGGTAGTAGCTGCAGTTCTGCGCTTTCGGCGGCTTCACCGGGCAGACGGGGCGGCAATACACGCCTGTCGTCGCGACGCCGACGAAGAACCAGCCGTCGAAGCGGCGGTTCCGCGAAAGCAGGGCGTCGTAGCAGGTGTCGGGATCGAGGCGCATGAGACGACTGTAAACCATCCCGGCCCCCGATTCTGGCTGGAATCGGACATGTGTATCGGCGGCCGTCCCGGCGCGCGCCCGTTGGGAAAATCCGGGAAAAACGGTTAATGCCACGTGGCGAAACAGTCGTCTCTTTTGCCGTGACCAATTTGAGATGACTCATCGAAATCCCCGACTGACAGGGCGCCGGCAGACGTCCTATTCTCTGAAAAACGTTTTCCAGATTGATCGGCGGAATCGGCCGTGCTCGACAAGTGCACCGCCGTCCGCCCCGGCGCCGGTCGCCGGTCAACGAACATCGTGCGGCGCGACGGGCGCGGCCGCGCATCGGAGACATTCATGCAATCTGCCGTCGTCGGCGCCGTGCGCGCTGCCGCCAGCCGCTACCGCTGGACCGTCTGTGCGCTGCTGTTTTTCGCGACCGTCATCAACTACATGGATCGGCAGATCCTCGGCCTGCTCGCGCCGATGCTTCAGCACGACATCGGCTGGAGCCAGGTGCAGTACGGCCGCATCGTGATGGCGTTTTCCGCGTTCTATGCGCTGGGCCTGCTCGGCTTCGGCCGTATCGTCGACCGGCTCGGCACGCGCATTTCGTACGCGCTGGCGATGCTGGTGTGGAGCATCGCGGCGATGCTGCACGCGGCGGTAGGCTCGGTGATGGGCTTCGCGTTCGTCCGCGCGCTGCTCGGGATCGGCGAGGGCGGCAACTTCCCGGCCGCGATCAAGACGACGGCCGAATGGTTCCCGCGCCGTGAACGCGCGCTCGCCACCGGCATCTTCAACTCGGGCGCGAACATCGGCGCGGTGTTCGCGCCGGCGATCATTCCCGCGATCGCAGTGGCCTACGGCTGGCGCGCGGCGTTCGTGATCATCGGCGCGATCGGCCTCGTGTGGCTCGCGGTGTGGCTCGTGCTCTATCGCCAGGCCGATACGCGTGCGCTGGCCGCCGAATACGACGAGCCGCGCGACGAAGCGGAAGCGCTCGACGCGGCGAACGCGAATGCCGGCGCACCGCGCTGGGGCGAACTGATCCGCAAGCGCGAGACGTGGGCGTTCCTGATCGGCAAGTTCCTGACCGACCCGGTGTGGTGGTTCTACCTGTTCTGGCTGCCGAAGTGGCTCAACGAATCGCGCGGGATGGACATGCAGCACATTGGCCTGCCGCTCGTCTGCATCTATGCGCTGACGACGGTCGGCAGCATCGGCGGCGGCTGGCTGTCGTCGATGCTGCTGCGCGCGGGCTGGAGCGTGAACCGCGCGCGCAAGACGGCGATGCTGATCTGCGCATGCTGCGTGTTGCCGATCGCGTTCGTGTCGCAGGTGCAGAGCCTGTGGGCCGCGGTGCTGATCGTCGGCCTCGCCGCCGCCGCGCACCAGGGCTGGTCGGCGAACCTGTTCACGACGGCATCCGACCTGTTCCCGCGCCGCGCGGTGGCATCGGTGGTCGGTATCGGCGGGATGGCCGGTTCGATCGGCGGCGTGTTGTTCTCGGAAGTGATCGGGCAGGTGCTGCAGCGCACGGGCCACTACTGGGTGCTGTTCGCGATCGGTGCGTCGGCCTACCTGATCGCGTTGGGCGTGATGCACATGCTCACGCCGAAGATGAAGCCTGCGCAACTCGACGCGTGACGGGGTGATCGCTAGATCCCGTCGTCGCGTGTCCGAAAACGAACGCGCCGCCCTCGGGCGGCGCGTTTTCTTTTAAAGGCTCGAAGCGGGGAACTCAGCCGACCGCGGCCGTCGACGCACGCATGATCAACCGCGGCTCGAACGTCGAGTAGCTCGCATCGGTGCGGCCCGCGAGCGCGTCGATCAGCTTCTGCATCGCGAGCTCGCCCATGTTCTCGCTCTGGATGTCGACGGTGGTCAGCGCGGGCGCCGCGTATTCGCCGTACGGCACGTTGTCGATGCCCGCGACCGACACATCCTGCGGCAGCCGGAAGCCGAGCGATGCGGCTTCTTTCATGAAGCCGAGCGCGATCAGGTCGTTGTAGCAGATCACGGCCTGCGGGCGCTGCGGCCCGAGCATCACGCGCGAACACGCGCGCTCGCCGGCTTCGGCGGTCGGCGCATGCGCATCGTGCACGTCGAGCGTGAGCCCGGCTTCCGCGAGACAGTCGCGCGCGCCCTGGATCCGCTCGTCGTTCACGCGTGCGGTGCCGAAGCCGAGATACGCGATGCGCGTGTGGCCGAGATTGAGCAGGTGGCGCGCGAGCATGTAGGTCGACAGCCGGTTGTCGATGCCGACGCTCGGAATCGGCAGGCCCGGGCTGCGACGCAGCAGGACGAGCGGCTTGTTGAGATCGAGCATCCAGCCCGCTTCTTCATCGGGCATCCGCGTGCTGACGATCAGCCCGTCGACGCGCTGAGCGAGCGCCTCGATCAGCGAACGTTCGCGCGCCTGGCTCTCCTCGGTATCGACGAGCAGCAGCGTGTAGTCGTGCTGCAGCGCGACGCGGTTCGCGCCCTTCACCACGTTCGTGAAGTGCGGGTTGCTGATGTCGAGGATCACGAGGCCGATCGTGCGCGTGCGGCCGGTGATCATCGAGCGCGCGAGCGGGTTCGAACGGTAGCCGAGCCGCTCGATCGCCTCCTTGAGCCGTGCTTCGACGGTCGGCGAGAAGCGCTGCGTGCCGTTCACGTACTTCGATACCGTCGCGACCGACACGCCGGCTTCCGCCGCCACGTCGCGGATCGTCGGGGAAACTTTTTTCATTCGAAGGGTAACGTTTTCGTCCGATAACGCCGGATTGTGGCAGAAAAAGGGTACGCGCGGCCACGCGTCGATATCGGGAAAGTGCGGATGGCTACGAACGGGTTCGACCATTGACGTTCGGCGGTGCGCCCGCGTATAGTTGGAAAACGTTTTCCGATTCAGTCAGATTTCAGCCAGATTCAAGGAGACTCGATGAACGCCTCATCCACCGGCGCGCGCAAACCGTTCGGGCGCCTGCTGCTGACGGGCGCGGCCGGCAACCTCGGCCGCCAGTTGCGCGGCGCGCTCGCCGACTGGGCCGACGTCGTACGCGTCAGCGACATCGCGACGCTCGGCGACGCCGCCTCGCATGAAGAAACCCGCGTCGTCGACCTGGCCGACCGGGCCGCGGTGATGCAGCTCGTCGACGGCGTGGACGCGATCGTCCACCTCGGCGGCATTTCGGTCGACGCGCCGTTCGACGATCTCGTCGGCGCGAACATCACCGGCACGTACAACCTGTACGAAGCCGCGCGCAAGCACGGCGTGAAGCGCGTCGTGTTCGCGAGCTCGAACCATGCGATCGGCTTCCATCCGGTCACGGAAGTGCTCGACGCCGATTCGCCGCTGCGCCCCGACAGCCTGTACGGTGTGACGAAGTGCTTCGGCGAATCGCTGTCGCGCTACTACTTCGACCGTTTCGGGATCGAGACCGTATGCCTGCGGATCGGCTCATCGTTCGAAGTGCCAAAGAATCCGCGCATGCTCGTGACGTTCCTCAGTTATCGCGACTTCATCGAGCTGGTGCGCTGCTCGCTGCTGACGAACCGCGTCGGGCACGCGATCGTGTACGGCGCATCGGACAACCCGGTGAAGTGGTGGGACAACACGAAGGCCGGCTTCCTCGGCTTCCGTCCGCGCGACAGCTCCGAGCAGTTCGCCGGGCTGTTCCCGGTGTCGGCGCCGACTGCCGACTACGACGATCCCGCGCAGCGGTTCCAGGGCGGCGGGTTCGTTGTCGGCGAGCCGATGGAGCGCAACGCGTCGTAAGCGTCGCCGGCGTCGCGGCTCAGCGCAGGATGTCGGTCGCCTTGTGCCGCTCGTCGACGCCGTCGATCAGGATCAGCGGGCCGCTCGCGTGCTGCGCACGCAGCGGCTGGATCTGCTGGTACGCATCCGATTCGTACCACGCGCGCGCGGTGTCGAGATCGGGAAACGCGATCGCGATCAGGTCGCCGCGCCATACGCCTTCGCGTACTTCCGGCCGTGCGCCGTGAATCACGAAATGGCCGTCATACGGCGCGAGCGTGCCGTCGATGCGTTCGAGGTATTCGACGATGTCGTCGCCCATCTCGACGTCGTGCAGGTGGGCGATGGCGTAGGCGGTCATGGCGGGCTCCTTGGCGTGATGCGGTTCGTGCGTCGGTGGAGCCATGATCGCGGCGCGGGCGGCGCGGGTCGATTACCTGGGACGTAAGCAAATCGCAACGCAGTCCCGCCTTGCCAGCCGGCCGCGGGTCGGTAAGAATGCGGCGAGACCACACGCGGCCAGGCGTCGATGCGCCCGGTACGCGTGACGACAATCGAACCAGCACGGCGGCCGCCCCGGCGCGTTCGCCCGATCACCACGCCACGCTATCCGCCATGATCCGGCGCGCTTCCCGCCATCCGCTCGCGATCGCCGCGATCGTCCTGATGCTGCTGCTCGGCGTCACGCACCTGGTCGTCGTCCAGCTCGACGCGCGTGCTCGCGCAGCCGCCGACCTGAAGTTCGGCGAATTCGTCACCGATACGAGCAACAAGATCCAGGTTCAACTGTTGCGCTACGTGGACGTGCTGTCCGGCGTGCGCGGGCTGTGGTCGGTCGTCGGCGAGCCGACGCAGCAGCAGTTCACCGACTACGTCGCGTCGCTGCATCTGGCGCGGCGCTTCCCCGCGCTGCAGATGATCAACTACTGCGACTACGTGGCGACCGCGGACACGCGTCAATACGAGCAGACGATGCGCGTGCGGCTGGGGAAGCCCGACTTCAAGGTGTTTCCCGCGAGCACGCCGCATCCGTTCCGGGCGGTCCTGCGCTACAACATGCCTTACACCGCGATCTACATCGGGCGCGACGTTGCCGTGAACTTCGGCTGGAACGTCGCGGAAGAGACGAACCGGACGGGCGAGCCCTATACGTCCGGCGTCGGCGTCACGCAGCTCGATGGACACGCGGGCCCGGGCCTCGGGATCCGTCTCGCCGTGTATCGCGGCGGCGAGGTGCCGCCCCCCGCCGAGCGCCTGTCGCGCGCGATCGGGTCTGCCGGCATCTTCGTCGACGTGCGCACGCTGATTCGCGAGGCGATGCCCGACGACGACTGGCAGTTCGTGTCGCTGCGGCTCCATACGGTGGCGAAGCCCGGCGAAGTGGCCGACGTGCGGCGCCGCGGGCTGTTCGCTTACGACAACGACGCGCTGTCCGGCAAGCCGACGATGACGGAGCGCCGCACGTTCGTGGTCGCCGGCCGGCCGTTCGTGCTCGACATCGCGGTGCCGGCCGGTCACTTCCAGGACGTGATCGGCCGCCATCTCCGTGCGATCGGCTATGCGCTCGGCAGCGCGATCAGCCTGGCCAGTGCGTTCATCATCTACCTGCTGCTCGTGTCGCAGCGCCGGCTGTCCGACACCGTCACGCAGCAGTCGGTGTCGCTCGCGAGCACGCAGCACCAGGTGTCGACGCTGCTCGACGCGCAGCTGCGCGCCGAGCGCGAGCTCACGCGGCAGGGCGAGCGGGAGCGCCAGCAGATCGGCCGCGAGCTGCACGACGATCTCGGCCAGAAACTGACCGGTGCGTCGCTGATGCTGAGCACGCTTGCCCAATCGCGCCGTGACGGCGCGGACGACTCGCAGCAGGTGATCGACAAGGTGTCGGCGATCGTCGAGGACGGGATCGAGACGATCCGCACGCTGTCGCGCGGTTTGTCGCCGTTCGACGGCTCGCCGCACGATCTCGCGGCCGCACTGCGCGAACTGTGCGGCGACGTCGATCGCATTGCCGCCGGCGGCTGTCACCTGAGCGTCGAGTACGATACCGAGCTGTTGTCGCCGGACGCGTCGCTGCACCTGTACCGGATCGTGCAGGAATCGATCTCGAACGCGCTGCGGCACGGGCGTGCGACGCGGATCGAAGTCGCGCTGCGCGACTTCGACGGCCGGGTCGCGTTGTCGATCCACGACAACGGCACCGGTTTCGCGCCGGGCGTCGATCCGGCCGCGCAGCCGGCATCGCGCCTCGGGCTGCGCAGCATCCGCTCGCGCGCGCAATTGCTCGGCCTGCAGGCGCGTTTCCTGACCAACGAAACCGGCGGCATGACCGTCGAAGTGAACTGACCGATGAACCCGACCCTCGTGCTCGTCGACGATCATCCGATCGTTCGCGAAGGCCTCGCGACGTTGCTGCATTCGGTGCCCGGCTACCAGGTGGTCGCGCAGGCCGGCAACGAACGCGACGGCCTGGACGCCGTGCGCACGCACCGGCCCGACATCGCGGTGATCGACCTGATGCTCGGCGACACGCTTGCGCTGCGGCTGATCGAGACGATCGCGCACACGTATCCCGACACGGCGGTCGTCTGCATCTCGATGCACTCGGATGCCGCGTATGCGGAACCGGCCGCGCTGGCAGGTGCGCTCGGCTACGTGAACAAGGCGAACGTGAGCCGCACGATCCTCGACGCGATCGACTCGGTGCTGCGCGGCGTGCCGTATTTCCCGCCGGAAGTGCAGCAGAACCTGCTGCGCCGCGCGCGCGGCCAGGCTGCGAAGCCGACCACGCCGCTCGCCGCGCTGTCGCCGCGCGAGATCGAGATCCTGCGGATGATCGGCGAAGGGCTGACGAAGCAGCAGATCGCCGAGCGGATCGGTCGCAGTGCAAACACGGTCGAAGCGCATCGCACCAACATCAAGCGCAAGCTCGGCCTCGACAACAACGCCGAACTGATCCGCTTCTCCGCGCTGAACCTCTCGCCCGCACCCACCCGCTGAACCGCGAAGCGGGGCCCCCTCGCTCACGGGTTGATGGCGACATCGATCCGCCGAGCGATTGTCCGGCCCGCGCGCCGGCCCTACGATCCCGATCACTACGACAACAACACCGCGGGGTCTTCATGCCATTCCGACTTTTACCCGACAGGCCCGGCACGGCCGGCCTGTTCCCGGACCCACGCGACCTGACGGCCTGAACGTAGCGGTCGCGCGCACGGCAAGTGCCTGCCGCCGCGCGTGCCGCTGTCGTTCGCGCATCGCTTGCCGGCGCCGACGTCGTCGCGCCCGGCTCGTCGTTCACACCCTTTCACAACCACAAGAGCGAGACCACGATGAAACACCAGACCCTGGCCGGCCTGCTCGCCGGCACGACCCTGCTCGGCGCGCTGGCCGGATGCGGCGGCGACAGCAGCACGCCGTCGTCGAACAACGGCGGCAACGGCAACGTGACGACGACGCTGAGCGGCACGGTCGCGACCGGCGCGCCGCTCGGCAACGCGACGATCACGGCGTACCAGGCGGACGGCAGCGAGTGCGGTTCGGCCGTGAGCGCGGCGGACGGCACCTACGTGATGCACAACATCCACTGCACGTCGCCGTTCCTGATCGAGGCGCAGACGGCCGACGGGCTGCTCGTGTCGCCGTACGTCGGCTCGGGCATCGTGTCGAACATGAACGTGACGCCACTCACGACCGGTATCTTCTTCGGCACGATCGCGAAGAGCGGCATCACGCGCACGCTGACCGATTCGCTGCAGACGCTCGATGACGCGCAGCTCAAGGGCTATTACGCGAACGTCACGGCCGACCTGCAGACGATGTTCCCGCCGTCCGCATATGGCGTCGACTGGACGAGCACCGATCCCGTCACGACGCCGTTCCAGGCGAACCACCAGCTCGTCGACGCCGTGCTCGACCACCTCGGGCTGATCCGCCCGACGGCCGATAACCCGTCCGTGACTTACGTGAATACCAGCACGAGCCAGAAGTTCTCGACGACTGCATCGGACACCGGCGGCGCGGCGGCGGTCAGCGGCGTGACGGCGCAGGCGCCGCTCGCGTCGTCGATCGCGCCGGTGAACACGACGGTCGGTTATCTCGACTTCAACTACGGGCAGCCGCTCGCATCGACGACGAGCCTGCGCGGGTCGATTCTCGATTCGGGCCCGTCGGCGGTGTCCGGCGGCGGGATCGCGGGCACGGTGTCGTTCGGCAGCCCGCAGGTGGCGTCGGCGTTCACGAGCGTCGGCGGCAACTACACGTGGGGTTCGAATATCGCGGCGGCCAACGGGTTCGATGCGAGCGCAACCGATTTCAACCTGCCGGCCGTCGCGATGCTATGCCAGTCGATCGCGGGACAGGGCGCGGGTGCGTCGAACCTGAAGTCGACCGACGTGCTGGTGCCCGTTGACGCGGTGCCGGTGACGCAGGCGTCCGACCTCGTCGGCGTGTCGTTCACGCGCTACTACGAAGATTGCCTGCAGGGCGGCACGAGCCCCGCGACGACGACCGGCAACTACCTGTCGTTCGACGGGCAGGGCGGCGCGACCTTCGTCGTCGCGAACGGCGGCTCGACGCCGCAGACGATCACGGTGCCGTCCACTCAGGTGACGGGGGCGCTGACGGGCACGCCGCTCGTGTCGCTCGGCGGGCAGCCGGGCAACACCGTGTTGTCGGCATATCGTTACCAGACGGCTTACGGGATGACGCGCTACGTGCTGGTCGAGCGCGGCAGCGCGGGCGCATCGTCCGCGTATGTGGGGATCTGGCTGCAGTAACCGGTGGCGCGTCGACCGGCGAGGCTAACGACATCCGCATGCCGCGCCGGTCGATCTGCGCGGCGTGCGGGTGCCTTGCCGCATCGCCGTCAATGTTGCTTGCTGCAAGCCGGATCGGTATCGCGGCGCTCGGCCGAATCGCACCAGTAACTCGGCCGCCATGCTTCGAACGAGACCGCTTTCGCGGCATTGGCGCGCGTGACGCGCACCGGGTCGGCTTTCAGCGCATCGCCGTTCGGGTCGTCGTTGGGCCGCCAGTTCCGCATCACTTCCCGATGGAACACCCAGGTGCGATGCGCGGCGTCGTAGCGAAACGTCACGCGGTCGCGCCAGTGGCTCGGCCCCGCGAATACGCCCTGTTCGACCGTGAAGGTGCGCGGCTCGATCGTGAGCGCGTTCTCGGCGACGCCATCGAGATACGGGTCGCCCATCCCGCCTTCGTCGGCCTTCATGATCACGGTGTCGTTGCGCGCCGCGAGCCGGTAGTGGCCGTCCTTGTCCGGCACGAAGATCATCAGCGGACGCGGCGACGCGTGGCGCATCGAATCGTCGGGCTGATGCGCGACGACGACATAGCCGATGCGGGCACTGTCGGTCAGGTGCCCCGATGCGACATCCAGCGCTGCGTAGCCGGCGGGAATCTGCGCGACGATGTCGGCCGGAAGGTCGAGGGTGTCGGGACACGCGGACGACGCGGGCGTGTCGCCGCACGTCGCGGCGAAGGTGCTGCCGATGCCGAACGTCAGCAGCGCGGCGACGAGGAATCCTTTGATGCGGGGGATCGTCATGCGGATCGGGTCATGAGATGAGGTCGCGCCGCGGAAGCCGGCGCGCGCGTCGACTCGTCTCGCCGCCGCGCGGGTTGGTTGTTTGTCAGGTGCCGCAGTGTAACCAGTCATGCGCGCTTGCGCGTCGGCCGCGGGACCGGCACGGGCGCCGGCGCCGATGTCCGCGCTTCGTCGGCCTGCGCACACAGCCGGTCGAGCATCCGTTGCGCGGTTTCCGCGCAATCCTCGCCCGCCGGCTTGTTCTCGATCTCGTCGATCAGCACCTCCAGATGGTGCCGGTTCTGCGCGAGACGCTGTTCGAGCAGCACGATTTCGTCGACCTTGTGCCGTAGCGCGACCAGCAGTTCGTCGCGCGGCCACGCGCCGAGATCGGGCGGCAGCACCGCGCGGATTTCGTCGAGCGCAAAACCCGCGCGCTGCGCGCGGTCGATGATCGCGAGCCGCGTCAACGCTTCCGACCCGTATTCCCGATAGCCGTTGGCCTGCCGACGGGCCGGTTCGAGCAGGCCGCTCGCTTCGTAGAAGCGGATGCGGGACGCCGCGAGGCCGCTCGCCTTCGCCAGTTCACCGATTTTCATGCCGTGCTCCAAAAGGGCTTGACCTTAAAGTTGACTTTAAAGTTATCGTTGGGCATCGTCAATCGAGGGTGCCCTCCATGAACCTGTTTACACCGCTGACACTGCCCAACGGGGCGGTGATTCCGAACCGTCTGGCCAAGGCCGCGATGGAAGAGAACATGGCCGATGCGAATCACGCACCGTCCGACGCGTTGCTGCGCCTGTACCAGGCGTGGGCCGACGGCCAGGTCGGCCTGATCCTGACCGGCAACGTGATGGTGGACGGCCGCGCGATGACGGGGCCGAACGGCGTCGTGCTCGAGAGCGATGCGCATCTCGACCGCTTCCGCCGCTGGGCGCAGGTAGCGCGTTCGGGCGGCGCGCACGTGTGGATGCAGATCAATCACCCCGGCCGCCAGATGCAGGCAGCACTCGGCCAGACGACGCTCGCGCCGTCGGCCGTGCCGCTCGCGCTCGGTGCGCTGTCGAAGCAGTTCCCGGTGCCGAAGGAGATGACGCCGGCCGATATCGCCGACGTGAAGCAGCGCTTCGTGCGTGCAGCGCAACTCGCGGAGCAGAGCGGTTTCACCGGCGTGGAGATTCACGCGGCACACGGCTATCTGCTGAGTCAGTTCCTGTCGCCGCTGACGAACCGCCGGCAGGATCAGTGGGGCGGCAGCATCGAGAATCGCGCACGCCTGCTGCTCGATATCGTGCGGGACGTGCGCGCGACGGTGTCGCCGGAATTCGCGGTCGCGGTCAAGCTGAACTCGGCCGATTTCCAGCGCGGCGGCTTCAGCGCGGACGATGCGAAGCGCGTGGTCGAACTGCTGAATCCGCTTGGCGTCGATCTCGTCGAACTGTCGGGCGGCAGCTATGAAGTGCCGGCGATGCAGGGCGAGGCGCGCGACGGGCGCACGCTGGCCCGCGAAGCGTACTTCCTCGAATTCGCGCGCGACATCACGGCCGTCGCACGGATGCCGCTGATGGTCACGGGCGGCATCCGGCGTCGCGTGGTGGCCGAGCAGGTGGTCGACAGCGGCGTGGCGATGGTCGGCATCGCAACCGCGCTGTCGATCGAGCCGAACCTGCCGCGCGACTGGCGGGCCGGCAAGGACAGCGCGCCGGTGCTGGAACCGATCCGCTGGAAGAACAAGGCGCTCGGCGCGCTGGCCAACATGGCGGTCGTCAAGTTCCAGCTCACGCGGCTCAGCGAAGGCCGGCGCACGCACCCGCAGGTGTCGCCGCTGCGCGCGCTGGTCAGGCAGCAACTGGCCACGCAGTGCCAGACGCGGCGCTACCGGAAGTGGATGGCGGGTCGCGCGGCGGGCTCGCGTGCATGACGTGCGTGGGCGGGGCTGAATCGACGGTCCCGCGCTGATCGGCCCGCCGCCTGGCGGGTCGTTTCAAGGCTCGATCCTTTCGGATTACTTTCCGAAATATCGAGCCTGTTTACTGCATTATTCAGGCGCCTGAGCGCGATTTCAGCGTGGCATAATCCACCACCTTCATCGCATCCTTCCTCGTCGCGCGTCATGCACGTCGCCCGTTTCCGCAAGCCCGGCAGCCTGATCGGATTGATCGCAATCCTGATGATGGCGCTCGCCCCTGCGGTCTCGCAGATGATGGCGTCGCGTCACCGGCTCGTCGATGCGCTGGCCGTCTATTGCACGGCGAGTGTCGACGAAGCGGTGGTCGCGCACGACGACGGCAAGCCCGCGCATGGCGTCAAGGCGCACTGGCATGCTTGTCCTTATTGCAGCTTCGTCGCTCACGCTGTCGCGTTGCCGGGCCAGGCCGTTGCATTCGCCGTTCCGCGCGCGGATTCACAGAGGCCGGTCGTGTCGGCATCGATTCCGGCGCGTGTCCATCTCGTCCATACCGTCGCGCAATCGCGCGCGCCTCCCGCGTTCTCCTGAGTTCGTCTGATCTTTCTGCCTGACCCGCCGCCGTTTCGCGACCGAATCGGGCGGCCGTTCGTCGCGCACGTGCGCGACGGCATCGAACGACAACCGGAGAACACACAACATGCCCCGCTTCAACCAACGGCACGCGCCCCGCGCATGTGCCGCGCTGCTGGCCGCCTTTGCCGGCCTGTCCCATGCGTCTTTCGCGAACGCACACGCGGTGGTCGGCGATCGCGTCTTTCCCGCGACGATGACCGTGGACGATCCTGGCGTCGGTGACGAATTCGACGCGCAGTTCGGCCACATCAAGTCCACCGACGACAGCGGCAACACCCTCAACGTCAATACCGTGTCGTACGAGTGGGACAAGTTGATCACGAAGAACCTCGCGTTCAGCGTCGCCAGCCAGTACGTGTCGCAGAACGCGCCGGACGGCGGTTCCGCGAAGGGCTGGGACAACGTGACGCTCGGCGTGAAGTACCTCGCGTACACGAACGCACAGCACGAATTCATGGCGTCGGTCGGCCTGAAAACCGAGATCGGCGGCACTGGCGCGAAGTCGATCGCGAACGCGTATTCGACGTTCACGCCTGCCGTCTATGTCGGCAAGGGCTTCGGCGATCTGCCTGCGTCGCTCGGCTATCTGCGCCCGCTCGCGCTCACGGCCGAACTCGGGCCGAACCTGACCACCGCATCGTCCGACCAGGGGCCGAACTCGCTCGGCTGGGGAATGACGCTGCAGTACAGCATCCCGTACCTGCAGCAGCAGGTGAAGAACCTCGGCCTGCCGCAGCCGCTCAGCAACATGGTCTTCGTCGTCGAGGCGCCGATGAGCACCTGCACCGCAGGCGCGTGTTCGGGCCAGACGACCGGGACGATCAACCCCGGTGTGCTCTGGCTCAATCGCTACGGTCAATTCGGCATCGAGGCGCAGATTCCGGTCAATCGCGCGAGCGGCAATCACGTCGGCGTGCTCCTGGATGCGCATCTGTATTTCGACGACCTGTTCCCCGGCTCGCTCGGCAAGCCGCTGTTCTGATCGAAGGAGAAACGCCATGAACCGATTGACCACACTGCGCATGACCGCCGCCGCGCTACTGCTCGCCGGCGCCCAGTTCGTGCATGCCCATGCGTTTCCGACACATCAGGTGCCGTCCGCGGGCGAGACCGTGACCGGCTCGCCGAAGACAGTCGCGATCGATTTCGACGACGGGCTCGAACCCGCGTTCAGCTCGATCGCCGTGACCGATGCGCAGGGGCACGCCGTCACGAACGGCAAGGCCGAAGTCGACGCGTCGAACCGCAAGCACATGTCCGTCGCGCTGAACCCGTTGACGCCGGGCGTCTACTCGGTGGCGTGGGTGGCCGTCGCGCTCGACGGCCACCGCACGCAGGGGCACTACGCGTTCACGGTGAAGTGACGCTCACCGCCCGCGTCCGCGCCCGCCGCCATGCATGCACGCCGGTGGCGGGTGCGGTGCGCGTCATTGCGCCGCGTCAGAACCGGTAGTTCGCCACCACTTCGAGCCGACGGTCGTTGCCGAGCAGGTACTGCGTCTCGTTGTAGTACGCGGACTGCACGAAGCGGCGGTTGAACACGTTGTACGCGCGCGCGGTGATCGTCGTGTCCTTGCGCGGCTTCCACGCGAGGCCGAGGTCGACGGTCGTGTACGACGGCATCACGAGCTGGTTCGCGGTGTCGGCGAAGCGCTTGCCGACGTACTTGACGCTCGCGATGCCCGTCCAGTCCGGCGCGAAGTGCCAGCTCACCCACAGGTTCGCGAGCCGCTGCGGCACCGACACTGGCACATTGCCCGCGCGCGACACCGTCGTGCCGCCGGACGTCTGCTGGAAGTCGTCGTATTTCGCGCGCAGGACCGACACGTTCGCGTCGACGCGCCAGTCCTTCGCGATCTCCGCGCCGACCGTGGCCTCGAGCCCGCGCGACGATTGCTGGCCGATCTGGATCGACTGGTTCGGGTTCAGCGGATCGGCCGTGAGGAGATTGCTCTTGACGATCCGGTACGCGGCGAGCGTCCATTCCGCCTTGCCGCCGAGGAACGACTGCTTCACGCCGATCTCGATCTGCCGGCCGGTCGCGAGCGTGAAGTTCGACTTCGACGCATTCAGCGACAGCAGCGAGCTGATCGGGTCGGCCGCGACCGAATACTGGCCGTACACGGCGAGGCCGGGCTGCACGTCGTACACGGTGCCGATGCGCCAGCCGGTGTTGGCGAACACTTTCGTGAACGCGCCGCCGTTCACGAGATCGTCGCGGTTCACGCTCGCATGGTCGTAGCGCAGCCCGCCGATCACCGACCAGCGCGGCGTGATTTCCAGCCGGTTCTCGGCGAACAGCGCGTACTGGTTCGCCTGGCTGCGGTACTTCGGATAGGTGCCGGCCGTGTTGATGAAACTGCCCGGATCGAAGTTGAACGGATCGACCGTCGACGTGCCCGAATACGGCGAGTTGTTGTCGTGCTGGAACGTCGTGTGATTGAACTCGAAGCCCGTCGAGAACGTGTTGCGCATGCCGAGCAGCGCGGTGGTGACGGTGGCCGCCGTCACGTTGCCGTACTGCTCCTGGTCGTGGAAGATCTCCGTGAAGCTGCTGCGCCGCACTTGCGCGGTCGACGGCAGGTACGTGTAGTACTCGGCGTCCTTCCAGTGACGGTTGCTCTTCATCCGGTACAGCGTGCTCGTCACGTTCAGGCTGTCGCTCGGCTGCCAGTTCGCCGACACCGTCGCCCAGCTGTCGCGGAACGCGATGTCGCTGTCGCCGACGTTGTAGTTCTTCTTGTCGAGTGCGCGATCGCGCGCGCCGTTCACGAGCGGCACGCCGAAATACTGCATCGGATGCTGGAAGCCCTGCGCATACGATGCCGTCACGTACAGGTCGGACGTCACGTCGTAGCGCAGCGCGCCGGAGATCGACAGGTTGCGCGAATTGCCGCGGTCGACCCAGCCCGACGAGCGGTTGCCGCTGATGTCGAAGCGGTACGACAGCTTGTCGTTGATCGCGCCGCCGCTGCCGAACGCGACCCGCGCGGTGCCCTCGGTGCCGCCGCCCACTTGCAGCTCGTTCTGGATCGCGCTGCGCGTCGGCTTCTTCGGCACGATGTTGACGACGCCGCCGATCGCGCCTTCGCCGTAGATCACCGACGCCGGGCCGCGCAGCACGTCGATATGATCGACCGACCACGTGTCGAACGGAAACGTGATGCCGATCGCGCCGTACGGGCGCACGCCGTCATAGAGCTGCGTGACCGACGACGCGCCGACGAAGCCGCGCGCGCCGAGTTCCGAGCCGCCGTTGCCGGGATGTGGCGACGCGCTGATGCCGGCGGCGCGGCTCACCGCGTCGACGATCGAGCTGTCGCCGCGCGTGTCGAGCGTCTTGCGATCGATCTGCTCGACGCTCGCGGGCGTTTCGAGCGACGTCAGGCCGAGACGGCTGCCGGTGTCGAGCGGTTGCGTGAGCGGCGTTGCCTTCTGTGCGTTGACGCGAATCGGCGCAAGCGTGGTGCCGGTGCTCGCGGCATCGCTTTCCTGTGCCTGGCCCGTGGGCGAGAAGGCTGCGAGCAAGGCGGCGGGCAGCATCAATCTGAACTTCATGTTTCGATATCCTTTGAATCTGTTCAATGCGGTGTTGCTTGAAAGGCGGCGCATCAGAACGCGTACCGCATGCCGGCGAATACGCTGCGTCCTTCACCCGGATAGAAGATCGCGGTGTTCGCGGTGCGCGCATCCGCGACCGTGCTGATGTCGCTCACATAGCGCTTGTTGGTCAGGTTGCGCGCGTCGACGAACAGCGACAGCCCGTTGCGGAAGTCGTAGCCGGCCTGCAGCCCGAGCAGCGTGTAGCTCGGCACGCGCAACGTGTTTGCATCGTCGGCCCACGCGCCCGACGGCACCCAGTCGAGCGTCGCCGCGATGTGGAAGCCGCTCGGCCGCGCGTACCCCAGCGTCGCGCGCAGCACGTTCAGCGGCACGCCCGCGATCCGGTTGTTGCCGTACTGCGGATCGTTCTTGAAGCGGAAGTCGTTCAGGTTCCAGATGCCCGACAGCGTGACCTTGTCGCCCGCGCCGCGCCCGGTGACGTTGCGGAACAGCTCGACCGACGCGCCGGCCTCGATCCCTTGCAGTACCGTCTTGTTCGCGTTGAACGTCGACGCCGGCACATCCGGGTTCGTCGTGTACTGCAGCAACTGGTCGCGCACGAGCGAGCGATAGGCGGTCACGTCCCAGCTCACGCGCTCGCGCGAGCCGCGCGTGCCGAACTCGATCGTCCACGCGTGCTGCGCCGCGAGCGGCGTGAAGCGCGTCGTGTTCGAGAAGGTCTGCGTGAGGTCGGTGAAGTCGGGCACGTCCTGGCTGCGCGTGATGTCGACATAGGCCTGGGTGTTCGCGTCCGGCTGCCACAGCAGCCCGAGCTTCGGATTGACGCCGCTGTAGCTCGCGTTCGTCGACTTGTAGTTCGGGCTGCGCGGCAGCCCGCCGTTGTCGATGTACTCGCGCACCGAGTGCAGCACCTTCACGCCCGTCATCAGCGCGACGGTCGGCACGAAGAACAGCCGGTTCTCGACATACGCCTCGTAGTTGAACGCCGTCTGCGTCGAGTCGAGCGTCTGCGCGCCCTTGTTGCCGTTGACGTTCACGTACTGGTTCGCCTGCGTGCGGCCGCCGAAGAAGCGCGCGCCGACGATCAGGTCGTTGCGCATTCCGCCGAGCGTCAGGTGGCCCGTGTAGCGCGGTGCGAAGCCGTAGGTCCAGCCGTCCTGGTCAAGCGCCTGGAAGATCGGGTGATAGAGGCTCTTGTGGATCGCCCACGTGTCGAACTGCAGTTCACCCGAATCGAGCTTCACGGTCGTGCGGTTCGCGATCCGCTCGGTGCGCGTGTTGCGCGCCTGGTCGCCCGATATCGCGTTCGGCGCGGCCCTGGTCGGATTGTTCAGCGCGTCGGACAGCGACAGCGTGCCCGGCAGCAACTGGTCGACGACGTACACGCCGACGTAGAAGCGCGTCTCGACCGTCGGGCTGAACCGGTAGCCGACGTTCGCGTTGAACTGCTCGTATTGCCCCTTCGAATGATCGCGATAGCCGTCCGCGTGATTGACGCTGAAGTTCGCGAGGAAGTCGAGCGGGCCGAGCACGCGCGAGACCTGCGCACTCGTGCGCACCGTGCCGTAGCTGCCGCCTTCCACGCGCAGGATGTTCGGCGCGTCGGCGGTATGGGCGGTCGGCGTGATGAAGTCGATCGCGCCGCCGAGTGTCGACGCGCCGTACGCGAGGCCGTTGCCGCCCTTGTAGACCTGCACCGCCTGCAGCGCGAGCGGATCGATCTGGTAGTAGTCGCCGCTGCCGTCCGCGAGGTTGGTCGGGATGCCGTCCTGCAGGATCTCGAGGCCGCGCGTGTGATAGGAGCGGGCAATCCCCGAGCCGCGGATCGACAGCCGCAGCTCCTGGCCGTAGCGGTTCTCGACGAACACGCCGGGCACGTCCTTCAGCACGTCGCGCAGCGTGAAGGCGTAGGTGTTCTTGTAGCTGTCGGCATCGACGAAGCCCACCGAGCCGACCGTCTGTTCGAGCGTGCGTTTCAGGCTACCGGTCGATTTCGATGTGAGCGAGTCCGGTACGCGGGTTGCGTTGACGTTGACCGCAGGCAGCGTCGATGCGGCCGGTGCATCGGCCGGTGCATCGGCGCCTTGTGCGCATGCGGCCGACGCGAAGAGAACGGAGATCGCGCCGGACAGCGCGGCGGCAATACGGGTCGAGGTAAACATGTCGTTGTATGTATGGTGACGATGACGAAACGGACACGATGCGCGCCATGCGCGGCGCCGGCCGCCGCGCGTGGTCACGCGCGCGGGCTCGGCATCGGGCACCGGCAGGGCGGGCAGGCGGAGCGGAACGGAAGAGA
>NZ_JAAGPE010000439.1:0-5697 GCF_017104605.1 Burkholderia sp. Ac-20384
CGCGCGGGGCCGCGCTGCGGCGGCTCGCGCAGGCCCTGGCCGCCACCGATTCGCTGGCGCTGCCCGATGCGCGCGCGCTGCACCCGAAGGCGGCGGCGACGCTCGATGACTGGGCGGCGCGCGGCTGGGTCGACGTCGAGGAGATTGGCTGGGCCGATGCGCCTGTGCCCAAAGCTGTGGATAACCTGTTGGCAGCCGGTGGACGAACTGTGCCGCCGGCGCTCACGGACCAGCAGGCCGAGGCGCTCGACGCGATCCGCGCCGCGCAGGGCTTCGCGCCGTTCCTGCTGCACGGCGTGACGGGCAGCGGCAAGACCGAGGTCTATCTGCATGCACTCGCGTCGCTGCTCGATGCACGGCCGGACGCGCAAGCGCTCGTGCTCGTCCCCGAAATCAACCTGACGCCGCAGTTCGAGGCCGCGTTTCGCGCGCGCTTCGCGGGTGCGCTCGCCGACGACGCGATCGTCACGCTGCACAGCGGGCTCGCCGAGGGCGAGCGTGCGCGCAACTGGCTCGCCGCGCATACGGGCCGCGCGCGGATCGTGCTCGGCACGCGCCTCGCGGTGCTCGCGTCGATGCCGACGCTCGCGCTGATCGTCGTCGACGAGGAGCACGAGCCCGCATACAAGCAGCAGGAAGGGCTGCGCTATTCGGCACGCGATCTCGCCGTGTGGCGCGCAAAGCAGCTCGGCATCACGGTCGTGCTCGGCTCGGCGACACCGTCGCTCGAAAGCTGGTGGCAGGCCGAGCAGGGCCGTTACACGCGGCTCACGCTGTCGCGCCGCGCGGTGGCCGACGCGACGCTGCCGACCGTGCGCCTGATCGACCTCGAAGAGGAGCGGCGGCGCGGGCGCGCGTCGATGGGCGGGCTGTCGGGGCCGCTCGTTGCGGCGCTGAAGGCGCGGCTCGAGCGCGGCGAACAGAGCCTCGTGTTCCTGAACCGGCGCGGTTACGCGCCGCAGCTCGCGTGCGATGCATGCGGCTGGGTTGCCGGCTGCCCGCGCTGCAGCGCGTACGTCGTGCTGCACAAGCCCGAGCACGCGCTGCGCTGCCATCACTGCGGCTGGGAATCGCGCATTCCGCGGTCGTGTCCCGAATGCGGGAACGTCGACATCGCGCCGCTCGGGCGCGGCACGCAACGGATCGAGGAGGCGCTCGCCGAGACCGTGCCGGGTGCGCGCGTGCTGCGGATCGACGCGGACAGCACACGTCGCAAGGGCAGTGCGCAGGCGCTCTTTTCCGACGTGCACGCGGGCGAGGTCGATATCCTCGTCGGCACGCAGATGATCGCGAAGGGGCACGACTTCCAGCGCGTGTCGCTCGTCGGCGTGCTCAATGCCGATACCGCGCTGTTCTCGCACGACTTCCGCGCGAGCGAACGGCTGTTCGCGCAGCTGATGCAGGTGAGCGGCCGCGCGGGGCGCGCCGGGCTGCCGGGCGAGGTGCTCGTGCAGACGCGTTACCCGCGTCATGCGCTGTACCACGCGCTCGGGCGGCAGGATTACGTCGGCTTCGCGAATTCGACGCTTGGCGAGCGCCGCGACGCGCACCTGCCGCCGTTCGTCTACCAGGCGCTGCTGCGCGCCGAAGGGCGCACGCTCGACGCGGCGCTCGCGTTCCTGCTGCAAGCCGCGGCCGCGTTGCCGGGGCTGCCGGGCGCCGATCGCGTGACCGTCTACGACGCGGTGCCGATGACGATCGTCAAGGTCGCGAACGTCCATCGTGCGCAGTTGCTGCTCGAAAGCGCGTCGCGGGCGGCGCTGCAGCATGCGCTGCGCGCGTGGCAGCCGGAGCTGCGCGCGCTGAAGGGCGTGCTGCGGTGGAGCGTCGAGGTCGATCCGCTGGATATCTGAGTATCTGAGCGGCGCGCCATGCGGCGTTCGTGCTGCGCGCCGCGGTATCGAAGCCCGGGCCGGGTACCCGCGAACCGTCTCTCGCCGCTCGGTCGCGCCCGGGCGCCACACCTTCCGCCAACCCCGCCGTCACACCCAGTGCAACCCGTTTTCGTCCGCCGCCACGCGCGCGGAAGGTTGCGCACGCGTGTCAAACCGGTCTGCTCAGGGAAAACACCGATCCTCCGACCACGGGCAACTCCTAGGTTGCAACCGCATAAGTGGCTGATTATATTGAGTAACTTAAGGGTGCAACCTATCTCGTAATTTGGTTGCACCTTTTTATTGCGTGCCGTAGGATTTCGCGCATCCTCTCACACCATATTGCCGGGCTCGCACCGGCGCACGAACCCACCATGGCAAGCACGACTCTCGGCGTCAAAGTCGACGACCTTCTCCGCTCGCGTCTCAAGGACGCCGCCGCGCGTCTCGAGCGCACTCCCCACTGGCTGATCAAGCAGGCGATCTTTGCGTATCTCGAGCGGATCGAGCACGGCCAGTTGCCGCCCGAGCTGTCGGGCCACAGCGGCGTGACGGAGCTCGCCGACGGTCAGGCCGCGGATGGCGACGACGACAACTCGCCGCATCCGTTCCTCGAGTTCGCGCAGAACGTGCAGCCGCAATCGGTGCTGCGCGCGGCGATCACGGCGGCGTATCGTCGCCCCGAGCCGGAATGCGTGCCGTTCCTGCTCGGGCAGGCGCGCCTGCCCGCGAACCTGCAGGCGGACGTGCAGGCGCTCGCGACCAAGCTCGTCGAGGCGCTGCGCGAGAAGAGCTCGGGCGGCGGCGTCGAAGGGCTGATCCACGAGTTCTCGCTGTCGAGCCAGGAAGGCGTCGCGCTGATGTGCCTCGCCGAAGCGCTGCTGCGCATTCCCGATCGCGCGACGCGCGATGCGCTGATCCGCGACAAGATCAGCAAGGGCGACTGGCGCTCGCACGTCGGCCACGCGCCGTCGCTGTTCGTGAACGCGGCCACGTGGGGGCTGATGATCACCGGCAAGCTGGTGACGACCAACAGCGAGGCCGGGCTGTCGTCGGCGCTGACGCGCCTGATCGGCCGCGGCGGTGAGCCGCTGATCCGCAAGGGCGTCGACATGGCGATGCGCCTGATGGGCGAGCAGTTCGTCACCGGCGAGACGATTTCCGAAGCGCTCGCGAACAGCCGCAAGTACGAAGCGCGCGGCTTCCGCTACTCGTACGACATGCTCGGCGAAGCGGCGACCACCGAAGAGGACGCGCAGCGCTACTACGCGTCGTACGAACAGGCGATCCACGCGATCGGCAAGGCCGCCGGCGGCCGCGGCATCTACGAAGGCCCGGGCATCTCGATCAAGCTGTCGGCGCTGCACGCACGCTACTCGCGCTCGCAGCAGGACCGCACGATGAGCGAGCTGCTGCCGCGCGTGCGCGCGCTCGCGCTGCTCGCGCGCCGCTACGACATCGGCCTGAACATCGATGCTGAAGAAGCCGACCGCCTCGAACTGTCGCTCGACCTGCTCGAGGCGCTGTGCTTCGATCCGGATCTCGCGGGCTGGAACGGCATCGGCTTCGTCGTGCAGGGCTACCAGAAGCGCTGCCCGTTCGTGATCGACTACCTGATCGATCTCGCGCGCCGCAGCCGTCACCGCCTGATGATCCGCCTCGTGAAGGGCGCGTACTGGGATACCGAGATCAAGCGTGCGCAGGTCGACGGCCTCGAAGGCTATCCGGTCTATACGCGCAAGATCTACACCGACGTGTCGTACCTCGCGTGCGCGAAGAAGCTGCTCGCGGCGCCGGACGCCGTGTACCCGCAGTTCGCGACGCACAACGCGCACACGCTGGCCGCGATCTACCAGCTCGCGGGCCAGAACTACTACCCGGGCCAGTACGAATTCCAGTGCCTGCACGGGATGGGCGAGCCGCTGTACGAGGAAGTCACGGGCCGCGACAAGCTCAACCGTCCGTGCCGCGTGTACGCGCCGGTCGGCACGCACGAGACGCTGCTTGCGTACCTGGTGCGCCGCCTGCTCGAGAACGGCGCGAACACGTCGTTCGTGAACCGCATCGCGGATAAAACCGTGGCGGTGAAGGAGCTGGTTGCCGATCCGGTCGACGAAGCGTCGAAGGTCGTGCCGCTCGGCGCACCGCACGCGAAGATCCCGCTGCCGCGCAACCTGTACGGCGACGAGCGTCCCAACTCGATGGGTCTCGACCTGTCGAACGAACACCGTCTCGCGTCGCTGTCGTCCGCGCTGCTCGCGAGCGCGCATTTCCCGTGGCGCGCGGCGCCGATGCTCGCCGACGACGCGCTCGCGGACGCACCGGCCCGCGACGTGCGCAACCCGGCCGACCAGCGCGACCTGGTCGGCACGGTCAGCGAAGCGACGGCCGAACACGTGAGCGCGGCACTCGCGCACGCGGTGGCCGCCGCGCCGATCTGGCAGGCAACGCCGGTCGATGCACGCGCCGATTGCCTGGTGCGCGCGGCCGACCTGCTCGAAGCGCAGATGCACACGCTGATGGGCCTGATCGTGCGCGAAGCGGGTAAATCGCTGCCGAACGCGATCGCCGAGATCCGCGAAGCGGTCGACTTCCTGCGCTACTACGCCGCGCAGATCCGCGACGAATTCTCGAACGACACGCACCGCCCGCTGGGCCCCGTGGTCTGTATCAGCCCGTGGAACTTCCCGCTCGCGATCTTCATGGGCCAGGTCGCCGCGGCACTCGCCGCCGGCAACACGGTGCTCGCGAAGCCGGCCGAACAGACGCCGCTGATCGCCGCGCAGGCCGTGCGCCTGCTGCGCGAAGCCGGCGTGCCGGCCGGTGCGGTGCAACTGCTGCCGGGCACCGGCGAAACCGTCGGTGCGGCGCTGGTGGCCGACGCGCGTACGCGTGCGGTGATGTTCACCGGCTCGACCGAAGTCGCGCGCCTGATCAACAAGACGCTGTCCGCGCGCCTCGACCCGGACGGCAAGCCGATCCCGCTGATCGCCGAAACGGGCGGCCAGAACGCGATGATCGTCGACTCGTCGGCGCTCGCGGAGCAGGTCGTCGCGGACGTGATGCAGTCGTCTTTCGACTCGGCCGGTCAACGGTGTTCGGCGCTGCGCGTTCTGTGTCTGCAGGACGATGTTGCGGACCGCACGCTGACGATGCTGAAGGGCGCGATGCACGAGCTGGCGCTCGGCAACCCCGACCGCCTGTCGACGGACGTCGGCCCGGTGATCGACGGTGAAGCGAAGCAGACGATCGACACGCACGTCGCGGCGATGAAGGACAAGGGGCACGGCGTCACGCAGCTGCCGGCACCCGAGGCCTGCGCGCACGGCACGTTCGTGCCGCCGACGCTGATCGAGATCGGCAGCATCGACGAGCTGAAGCGCGAAGTGTTCGGCCCCGTGCTGCACGTGGTGCGTTACCGCCGCAGCCAGCTCGACAAGCTGCTGGAGCAGATCCGCGCGACCGGCTACGGCCTGACGCTCGGCATCCACACGCGGATCGACGAGACGATCGCGCACGTGATCTCGAATGCGCACGTCGGCAACATCTACGTGAACCGCAACGTGATCGGCGCGGTGGTCGGCGTGCAGCCGTTCGGCGGCGAAGGGCTGTCGGGCACGGGCCCGAAGGCCGGCGGCGCGCTGTACCTGCAGCGCCTGCTCGCGACGCGTCCGTCGGGCCTGCCGCGTTCGCTCGCGCAGACGCTGATCGCGGACGGCGCGGTGGAAGGCGACGCGCGCGGCAACCCGGCGGCGGCGCTCACGACGCTGCGTGACTGGCTGATCGAGCAGCGCGAGCCGGTACTGGCGGCACGTTGCGACGG
>NZ_JAAGPE010000440.1:0-5687 GCF_017104605.1 Burkholderia sp. Ac-20384
TGCGTGATGCTCGGTTCGCCGAAGCCGGTCACGCCGACGTATCCGCCCGATTCGCCGCTCGCGAAGATCAAGCGTTGAGACGGGGCAGGTGAAGCAATGAGTGTCATCGACAAACGTGAACGCGACCTGTACGGGATGCTGCGTGCGCTCGACCGCGCGCAGGTTGCGCGGATTCTCGTCGAGAAGCTGCCCGAGACCGTCGAATGGATCGCGGTCAACGATCGCCTCGGCCGCGCGGCGGCCGCGTTCGAAGCGCGCGACTGACGCCAATCCCGGCACTGGAATGAAAAAACGCCCGACCGGCAAACCGGTCGGGCGTTTTCGTTTGGGCGCGTGGCCGGTGGCTTACTTGCCGACGCCGGACTTCGCGATCTGCTGTTCGACGTACTGCGCGAACAGTGCATGCAGGCGCGTCGTCGGGTGGACCGTGTCGGCGAACATGTAGGTCTGGTCCGCGTTCGCGACCGTGTAGGTCTGCTGCGAGCAGAACAGCGACGAGCCGAATGCGGTTGCGTTAGCAACGCCGTACTGCGTGGCGGCCTGGACCATCGCCTTCAGGTTACAGGCGGTGTCGGTGTTCGACACGGCGAAGCCGTTCGCCTTGTAGTTCGCGAGGATGCCGTCCTGCCACGTGAACGTGTCGAGCAGCACGTACTTGGTCGTGTCGACCTTGAGTGCCTGCAGCGTCGCGGCGAGCGTGCCGTTGAACAGCATCGACAGTTGCGTGAGGGTCGTCTGCGTGCCGCCTTGCAGCGCGAGCGGCGTGCCGCCGATATCCGGCACGTTCGACACGAACACGTGCGTTGCGCCGGCGGCGACGATCTGCTGCACGATGCCCGCAAGCTGTTGCGCGGCGGCGCCGATGTTCTGCTGCAGTTGCGTCGGCGTGATCGCGCCGGCCTGCAGCGCCGCGACCTGGTAGAAGATGTCGTTCGCGCCGCCGTTCAGCAGCACGACCTGGCCGGCGTTGAAGCTGCCGTGCTGCGCCACGTATTGCTTGACCTGGTCGGCGATCGGCGTCGTCGTTGCCTGTGCGTAGTCGGCGTTCGGCACGCTGGCGTCCGCGTGGCCGATGCCCGGCTGTTGCGTCACGCGCGAGCCGCCCTGTGCGTAGCCGAGGCCGCCGGTGGCCTGCAGCGGAATGCCGAAACCGCCCTGGTTCGCGGGCTGCAGCGTGTCGCCGTAGTATTGCGCGACGTTCTGCGTCCACACCTGGCCCGGGTTGGTCGTGAAGCGGCCGCCGCCGAAGCCGAGCTTGATCTGCGAGTAGGTGCCTGCGTCGGACAGGCTGTCGCCGAACGACACGACCTGCATTTTCACGCCCGACGGCGGCGTGTTCGATGCGCTGTTGTTGTTGTCGTCACCGCCGCCGCATGCGGCGAGCAGCGCGAGCGCGGCGCCGGCGATCGCGACTTGCGCGGTGCGCAGCATGCGCTGACGGGTGCGGGCGGGTGCGTGTTGTTGTGTCTGCATCGTTCGATCTCCTCGTAGATATGGCCTGATGTGTTTCTCATCTGCCGCGTGCCTGCTCGGTTCCGGGCTGCGCGGCGGCCGTTGGCTGAAACGGTTTATTGGTCTCGCGCAGCCGCAAGCGGCACGGTGCGCGGATCGGGGTTCGCGGCCTCGGCAATCTGCGCATGATAAGCGCTCGCCCATTCGGGCGGGCCGAAAATCGCGCGCAGCTTGTTGCGCCAGCCGTCGACGCGCAACGCGTCGCCGGCCATCGACACCCACTCGTGGAACGTCGCGACGAGCGGGTTGTTCGAGCCGAGCCGCTCGACGATCCCGTACTGCGGCGGATCGTCGGGCGTTTCCTCGACATAGCTGCCGAACAGGCGATCCCAGATCACAAGGACGCCTGCGTAATTGCGGTCGATGTAGCGCGGGTTGCGCGCATGGTGCGCGCGGTGGATCGACGGCGTGTTCAGCACGTATTCGAGCCAGCCGAGCTTGCCGATTGCCTGCGTATGCACGAAGAACTGGAACGCGAGGTTGATCAGCACGATGCCGACGACCTGTTGCGGTGGAAAGCCCGCGAACGCGAGCGGCAGCCAGAACACCCACATCCCGGCGACCGGGTACATCAGGCTCTGGCGGAACGCGGTCGAGAAATTCATCCGCTCGGACGAGTGGTGCACGACGTGCGCGGCCCACAGCCAGCGCACGCGATGGCTTGCGCGATGGAATACGTAGTAGAGGAAATCCTGCGCGACGAACAGCACCGCGAACGACAGCCAGCTGTCGTGCCACGTGAACAGGCGATAGTGCCGGTAGCAGTACGCATAGACGGGGATCACGAACAGCCACGCGATCTTGTCGGCGCCCTGGTGCATCAGGGCGAGCGCCGCGTTGCACAGCGTGTCGCGCCACGCATAGACGTGGTCCTGCGCACGAGTGCGGGCGAGGTGCCAGGCCTCCCACGCGATGCAGAGCAGGAAGACGGGCGCCAGCGCGAGCAGAAGCAATTCGACGTCGAATCGCATGGGCGTGTCTCCTTCTTTCCCCTGCAAGCCTTGAGGCCGGGCGTATGGCCCGTTGTAGATATCAGTCAGGCCAACAGCCTACGCAATCGCCACGCGCTAGGCGAGGGGGGAGCGTAGAGGGTTCCCTCTGAGGACAGGGTTTTTACGGAAGCCGCGCGGCACGGGGCCGGGCGGTATGGCCCTGTTTTACGGGCGCGGGCGGCACGCGGTGCGTCGCGCGCCGGTGGCGGCTACCGTTTCAAACCGGGGCGGGCGGGATTCGGTGTGCGGGGGTGCCGTCAGGCCGCCCCGGCGGCCCGCCGGAGCGACCCCGTTGTACGCGTGCCGCCCCGATGCGGAGGCGAGTCGATGCGCACCGGCAGCGGGCCACCGGCGCGCCATGTGTCGCGGCGCGGAAACGTCAGTGCGCGCCCGCGTAGATCCACTCGAGCAGCGAGTCGTGCGCGGCGCGCGCGGCTTCCGCGTGATCGTTGTTGATGAAGCTCACGACGATGTAGCTCTGGCCGTCCGCACCGGCGACGTAGCCGGCGATCGCGCGCACGTCGCGCAGCGTGCCGGTCTTGATGTGCGCGTTGCCGAGCACGCCGGCGTTGGTGAGGCGGTTCTTCATCGTGCCGTCGATGCCGGCGATCGGCAGCGAATCGACGAAGGCCTGCGCGACCGGGCTCGCGTTCGCGGCCTGCAGCAGCGCGGCGAGCGACAGCGCGCTCACGTGCTCTTCGCGCGACAGGCCCGAGCCGTTTTCGAGCACGAGGTCGGGCATCGCGATGCCGTTCTTCTGCAGGAACGCCTGGATCACGCGGCTCGACTGCTCGGGCGTCGCGGGCGGCTTGCCGCTGACCGCGCCGATCGTCAGGAACAGGTTGCGCGCCATCACGTTGTTGCTGAACTTGTTGATGTCGTAGACGATGCTGCCGAGCACCGGGCTTTGATGCACGGCGAGGGGCCGCGCGGTGGTCGGCACCTTGCCTTCGCTCACCGGCCCCGCGATCGTGCCGCCGTCCTGCTGCCACAGCGCAAGGAAGCCGCGCGCGAAGAACGTCGTGTGATCGAGGATCGCGAGGTTGGTCGTGTGCGCGCCGCAGCGCAGCGGGTAGTCGCCGGCGAACGAGGCGGTCATGATTCCGCCGCCGGCCGTCAGCGTCGGACGCGCGGCCGCCGCGGCCGCGCTGCACGAGCCCGAGCCTTCGACCAGCTGGTTGTCGATCGACAGGTCCGCGAGCGGCGGCAGCACGTCGACGGCCACCTTGCCGTCGTCGCCCGGCGTGACGGTGAACGACACGGCCTTGAACGCGTACAGCAGCGGATCGGGGCCGACGTTGTACGGCGCGCTCGCGTCGTCGTCGAACGAAGGGAGATCGCGCGTCGAGGTCGCGAAGTAGCTCTTGTCGAGCACCAGGCCGCCGGCCACGCGCTTGACGCCGGCCTTGCGGAGCTTGTCGACGAGGTCGATCAGCTCTTCGGGCACGAGCTTCGGATCGCCGGTGCCCTTGATGTACAGGTTGCCCTGCAGCGTGCCGTCGGGGTCGATCGTGCCGTCCGTGTAGGCGGTCGTGCGCCAGCGGTAGTCGGGGCCGAGGATCGACAGGCCCGAGAAGGTCGTCACGAGCTTCATCGTCGACGCGGGCATCATCGGCCGGTTCGCATTCCACGCGATCAGCGGTTCCGGATCGCCGACGCGCTCGACGACGACGCTCATCGCCGACGCCGGCACCTTCGCGCGCTGCAGCGCGACGAGCACGGACGCCGGCAGGCCGGCCGCGCGTGCGGCGGGCGACACGACTGCGGTCTTGCGCGCTTCCTTGTGGGATTTCTTGCGGGCCTGCGCGGATGGTGCGAAGGCGAGGGCGGTGCAGGTGGCGACGATGGCGGCCGCCCGCAGGCAGACGCGGGCACGGGGGGCGAACCGGGTGGAAAGATCGGAAATCGGCATGAGCGAATACGGGAGAAGCACGACGTTCGGGCAGGGCGCGCGCGGCGCCAAAGCGCACATTGTAGAGACAAGTCCGGACAGCCCCCTTGCAATCCGCCTTTCTGTTGCATTGCATGGTGCCGCGGGCCCGGTTCGCGGCGCTACAATGGTCGGCGTGTTTGACTCGCCCCATGGATGCCTGTCCCGATGCGGATTCTGCTTGTTGAAGATGATCGAATGATTGCCGAAGGCGTGCGCAAGGCGCTGCGCTCGGACGGCTTTGCGGTCGACTGGGTGCAGGACGGCGACGCCGCGCTGACGGCGCTCGGCGGCGAGACGTACGACCTGCTGCTGCTCGATCTCGGCCTGCCGAAGCGCGACGGCATCGACGTGCTGCGCACGCTGCGCGCACGCGGGCTGGCGCTGCCGGTGCTGATCGTCACTGCACGCGACGCGGTGGCCGATCGCGTGAAGGGGCTCGACGCGGGCGCCGACGACTACCTCGTCAAACCGTTCGACCTCGATGAACTGGGTGCGCGGATGCGCGCACTGATCCGCCGCCAGGCCGGACGCAGCGAATCGCTGATCCGTCACGGCGCGCTGACACTCGATCCCGCTTCGCACCAGGTGACGCTCGACGGCGCGCCCGTCGCGTTGTCCGCGCGCGAGTTCGCGCTGCTCGAGGCGCTGCTCGCGCGGCCCGGCGCGGTGCTGTCGAAGAGCCAGCTCGAGGAGAAGATGTACGGCTGGGGCGAGGAGATCGGCAGCAACACGGTCGAGGTCTACATCCACGCGCTGCGCAAGAAGCTCGGCTCGGACCTGATCCGCAACGTGCGCGGGCTCGGCTACATGGTCGTCAAGGAAAGCTGACGCGTGAGGTCGATTCGTCATCAATTGCTGATCTGGCTGCTCGCGATCGTCGTCGCGGGCGTGGGCCTCGCGGGCTGGCTCATCTACCGGCAGGCGCTCGCCGAAGCGAACGAACTGTTCGACTACCAGTTGCAGGAAATCGCAGCGGCCTTGCCGTCCGAGCCGTTCTCGCAGGTGTTCGGTTCGCGCACCAACGGCGACGAAGGCATCGTGATCCAGATCTGGAACCGCAACGGCGTGCTGATGTACTTCTCGCATCCGCGTGCGCCGATCGCGCCGCGCGCGGAGCTCGGTTTCTCGACCGAGCGCACCGACCGCGGCGAATGGCGCGTGTACGGCGCGATCGTCGGCGACAACGTCGTGCAGCTCGCGCAGCCGCTGTCGGTGCGCAACCGGCTCGCGGCGAACGTCGCGCTGCGCAC
>NZ_JAAGPE010000441.1:0-5706 GCF_017104605.1 Burkholderia sp. Ac-20384
TCGGTTCGGGTGGGGCATGGTCTGTTTGTGTCTAATGAGACGGCGGCCAGCGAGATCTACACAGTATCTTACACTCTTTCCCTACACGACGCGCGTCCGATCTGGCGGCGAGCGCAACCTGGACCCGCAGCGCAGCGCGTGCATTCAGCGCAAACATTATTGAGAACCCTCCATCGTCGCCGGCTGTGCCCCGCCGCGCCGGCGCGGGCCGACGTCGAACAGGCGGCCGACGATCACGAAAAACAGCGGGACGAGGAACACCGCGAGCACGGTCGCCGTGATCACGCCGCCCAGCACGCCGGTGCCGATCGCCATCTGCGCGCCGGACGCGGCGCCCGACGCGAACGCGAGCGGCAGCACGCCGACGCCGAACGCGAGCGACGTCATCACGATCGGCCGCAGCCGCAGGCGCGCGGCCTCGAGCGCGGCGTCGACGAGCGACATGCGCTGCGCGACCAGGTCCTTCGCGACTTCGACGATCAGGATCGCGTTCTTCGCCGACAACCCGATCGTCGCGATCAGCCCCACCTTGAAGTAGATGTCGTTCGGCATCATCCGCAGCGTGACGCCGAGCACCGCGCCGATCACGCCGAGCGGCACGACCAGCATCACCGCGAACGGAATCGACCAGCTCTCGTAGAGCGCCGCGAGCGCGAGGAACACGACGAACACCGACAGCGCGAACAGCATCGGCGCCTGCGCACCCGACAGCCGCTCCTCGAACGACTGCCCCGACCACGAGAAGCCGGTGCCGGCCGGCAGTTTCCCGGCGAGCCGCTCGATCGCGGTCATCGCCTCGCCGCTGCTGTGGCCTGCCGCGGCCGAGCCGTTGATCGTGAACGACGGGAAGCCGTTGTAGCGCGTGAGCTGCGGCGGCCCGAGCGTCCAGTGCAGCGTCGTGAATGCCGCGAGCGGCACCATCTCGCCGTGCGTGTTGCGCACGCGCAGCTTCTTCACGTCGTCCGGATCGAGCCGGTGCAGCCCATCGGCCTGCACGATCACGCGCCGCACCTGCGTGCCGTGCATGAAGTCGCCGATATAGTCGGAGCCGAACATCACCGCGAGCGTCGTGTTGATCTCGTCCATCGACACGCCCAGCGCCGACGCCTTCGCGCGATCGATGTCGAGCTTCAGCTGCGGCGCGTCCTGCGTGCCGGCAAACATCAGGTCGGTCAGCGCCGGATCCTTGCGGCCCGTCTCGAGCAACTGCTCGCGCGCGGCGCTGAACGTCGCGTAGTCGAGCCCGCCGCGGTTCTGCAGCCGGAAGTCGAAACCGCTCGTCGAGCCGAGATCGGGCAGCGCCGGCGAGTTCATCGCGAACACCGTCGTGTTCGGCGTGCCCGCGAAGCGCTCGTTGATGCGCGCGACGATCGCCTGCACGTGAGCATCTTCGCTCTTGCGCTCCTTCCAGTTCTTCAGCGTGACGAAGATCATCCCGCCGTTCGGCCCTTCGCCGTACAGGTTGAAGCCGCCGAGCGCGTACGTGAACGCGGTCGGCTCGTCGCGGCGGATGATCGACTCGACTTCCTGCACGCTCTGCATCGTTTCCGCGAGCGGCGTGCCTTGCGGGCGGATCACCATCACCATGAAGTTGCCCTGGTCCTCGTCAGGCAGGAACGCGGTCGGCAACTGCGTGAGCATCAGCGCCGCTACGCCGGTCAGCGCACCGTACACGACGAGCCAGCGCACCGGCTTCTTCAGCATCGCGCCGACGCGCGTCGCATAGCGCTGCGTCGAGTTTGCGACGAAGCGGTTGAACCAGCCGAAGAAGCCGCGCTTCTCGTGATGGTCGCCCGACACGGGCTTGAGCAGCGTCGCGCACAGTGCCGGCGTCAGCGACAGCGCGAGGAAGGCCGAGAAACCGATCGACACCGCGAGCGACAGCGCGAACTGCCGGTAGATGTTGCCCACCGCGCCGCCGAAGAACGCCATCGGCAGGAACACCGACGTCAGCACCACGGTGATCCCGATGATCGCGCCGCTGATCTGCTTCATCGCCTTGACGGTCGCATCGTAAGGCCCGAGCCCCTCCTCGACCATCAGCCGCTCGACGTTCTCGACCACGACGATCGCGTCGTCGACGAGAATGCCGATCGCGAGCACCATCCCGAACATCGTCAGCACGTTGATCGAGAAGCCCGCTGCATACATCACGCCGAACGTGCCCGCGAGCGCGACCGGCACGACGAGCGTCGGGATCAGCGTCGCACGCAGGTTCTGCATGAACAGGAACATCACGAGGAACACCAGCACGCCGGCCTCGATCAGCGTCGTGACGACCTTGTTCATCGACACGCGCACGAACGACGACGTCTCGAACGGGATCTGGTACTTCACGCCCGACGGGAAATACGCGGACAGCTCGTCCATCGTCGCGCGCACGCGCTTCTCGGTGGAAACCGCGTTCGAGCCCGGCGCGAGCTTGATGCCCATCCCGGTCGCGACCTTGCCGTTCACGTACGACGGGTAGTTGTAGTCGTTGCCGCCAAACTCGATGCGTGCGACGTCACGCAAGTACAGCGCGGAGCCGTCGGCCTGCGCGCGCAGTGCGATCGCGCCGAAATCGGCCGGCGTCTTCAGCGGCGCATCGGCGAACACGGTCGCCGCGATCGGCGCGTTCGCCGGCACCGCGGTGCGGCCGATGTCGCCGATCGTCACACGCGCGTTGTGCGCGCGCACGGCCGATGCGATATCCGACGCGGTGAGGCCGTGGCCGGCCATCTTCACCGGGTCGGGCCAGATCCGCATCGCGTACTCGGTGCCCCAAACCTGCACCTTGCCGACGCCCTCGACGCGACGCAGCGCCTGCACGACGTTCGCCGATGCATATTCGCCGAGCTGCACGGCGGTCATCCGCCCGTCGTCGGACGTCAACGACACCACGAGCTGGATGTTGTCGGCGGCCTTCTCGACCTGGATGCCGTCGCGTCGCACCGGTTCGGGCAGCCGCGCCTCGACCGTCTTCAGCCGGTTCTGCACCTCGACGGCCGCGAGATCGGCGTTCACGCCCTGCTTGAATGTCAGGTACAGCGACGCCATCCCGGCGCTGCTGGTGGCCGACGTGTACATCAGCCCCGGCGCACCGTTCATTTCGCGCTCGATCAGCGCGGTCACCGATTCCTCGACGACCTGCGCGGACGCGCCCGGGTACGTCGCATAGATGCTGACGACGGGCGGTGCGATGTCCGGGTACTGCGCAACGGGCAGCGCGCGGATCGCGAATGCGCCGCCCAGCATGATGAAGATTGCGATCACCCACGCGAAGACGGGGCGATCGATGAAGAAACGTGCCATGGTGGTGTGGTGTTAACCAGTCAGGTTTGACGGGCAGCCGCCTGCGAAGCGGCCGCTGCCGGCGCTGCCTTCGACGGCGGCGCCTGCTCGACGGGCTTGACGGCCGTATCGGGCGCGAACTGCGCGGCGTTGTCGACGATCACGCGCTCGCCGCCCGCGAGGCCGCGCGTGATGCGCCAGTCATGGCCGCTCATCTGGTCGGCTGCGACCTCGACGTCCTTGACCTTGCCGTTCGTGCCGACGACCCGCACCGACGTGCGGTCGGTCGTGCGCAGCAGCGCATCGCGCGGCACGAGGATCGCCCGCTGGTCGACCGCCGTGTCGAGCGCGATCCGCACATACGCGCCCGGCAGCAATTCGCGCTCCGGATTCGGGAACAGCGCGCGCATCGCGACGGTGTCGGTGGTCGGATCGACCGCGAGATCGCTGAACAGCAGCTTGCCCTTCAGCGGATACGCGGTGCCGTCGGCGCGCAGCAGCGTCACCGCGATGTCGTGCTGCGCGATGCCGGTCGCACGTCCGCTCTTCACCGCGCGGCGCAGCGCATCGACGTCGGCGGCCGGCTGCGAGAAGTTCACGTAGATCGGATCGAGCTGCTCGACGGTCGTGAGCGGCGTCGCCTGGTCCTGGCCGACGAGCGCGCCTTCGGTCACGAGCGCGCGCCGGGCGCGGCCCGCGATCGGCGCGGTGACGGTCGCATAGTCGAGCTGCAACTGTGCCCGTGCGAGCTCCGCCTTCGCTGACGCAACATCGGCCTTTGCCTGCGTGTCGCCGGCGACGGCCTCGGTATGGTCGCGTTCGCTCACCGCGCGATCGCGCACGAGATCGTCGTAACGGCGGCGCTTGTCGCTCGCCGCGAGCGCGGCGGCCTGCGCCTTCGCAAGCGCACCCTGCGCGGCGTCGCGCGCAGCCTTCAGCGGCGCGGGATCGATGCGAAACAGCACCGCGCCCTGCTTCACTTCCTGGCCTTCCTCATAGGTGCGCGCGGTCACGATGCCCGCGACCCGCGCACGGACTTCCGCCTGCCGGTAAGCATCGAGCCGGCCCGGCAATTCGACGGTCATCGGCACGGCCGTCGGGCGCACCGTCACGACTGTCGCCTGTTTCGCGGCCTCCGGCGCGGCGTCCTTGTCGCCCTTTCCACATCCGGCCAGGGCCAGCACGGCCGCCAGCGCGAACGGCGCCAGTCGGTGGCGCAACAGGGAGCGATTGTTATTCATGTGTGACCTCGGATCGTTCGCCACCGATACAATGCGGCGGCTCAGGGTGGCCGATTATAATCAGTCACGACTGATTAAATACACGGCACTTCAATCTGACCGTCACACTGTCTCAATAAAACGACAGCGAACTGTAAGGAATTTCAGGACATGGCCCGCAAGACCCGCGAAGAATCGCTCGCCATCAAGCACCGGATCCTCGACGCCGCCGAGCTCGTGCTGCTCGAGAAAGGCGTGGCGCAAACCGCGATGGCGGACCTCGCCGAGGCCGCCGGGATGTCGCGGGGCGCCGTCTACGGCCATTACCGCAACAAGATGGAAGTGTGTCTCGCGATGTGCGACCGCGCGTTCGCGCGCACGTCGGAAGGCTTCGACGCGGGCGAAGGGCTGCCCCCGCTCGCCACGCTGCGGCGCGCCGCGTCGCACTATCTGCAGGAATGCGGCGAGCCGGGCCCGATGCAGCGCGTGCTCGTGATCCTCTATACGAAGTGCGAGCAGAGCGAGGAAAACGGCGCGCTGCAGCGGCGCCGCATGCTGCTCGAATTGCAGATGCTGCGGATCACCAAGGCGCTGCTGCGCCGCGCGATCGCGGCCGGCGAAGTCGCCGCCGATCTCGACGTGCACCTGGCCGCCGTCTATCTCGTGTCGCTGCTCGAAGGCGTGTTCGCGTCGATGATCTGGACCAACCGGCTGCGCGGCAACCTGTGGAACGACGCCGAGGCCATGCTCGACGCCGGCTTCGACACCGTGCGCACCTCCGCCGCGCTGCGCATCCGCGCGCACAAATTGCCGGACTGACTGAATTTGTCGTAATAAATGCTGATTTAACCCGATTTACCGCACTGCGAAACGAATGAGCTGACCCCTTTTAAAATTTTTAACGTTTTGCGGAACATCGGTAGACTGACGCTGTCATCTTTCTTTAGCGTCTTCGTGATAACCGGGTACGACCCGGTATGCACGCCGCCGTTCGAAGCGGGTCCACCCCGCATGTTGGGTCGAACGGAAACGATACGGGCCCCTGGCGGGGCCTGTTTTGTTGCACGCCCGCCGCCCGCCCCGTCGCTGCCCGACGGATGTTGCCGCCGGTGGCCCCTGCCCACACCCCTTTGAACCGCTTTCCTGGATGTGGACACCTTGGTCAAGTCTGCCGCTACTCCTGATGCTTTCGCGCCCGGCCGCGCGCAGCGCA
>NZ_JAAGPE010000442.1:0-5282 GCF_017104605.1 Burkholderia sp. Ac-20384
TATGTCCCGGATGTCCCGGATGTCCCGGATGTCCCGGATGCACCGAAACACGCCCGCCGACTCAGCAGCGGTCTTCCATCACACCACCGCTGAGCCCATGTCAGCGTGCTGACAGCGTCCGCTTGCTAACATGGGCGCACGCCCAACCGCCACGCGCCGCCCGTCCGATGCCCCCGCCCTCCGCCACCACCTCGCCAGCACCGCCAGCAGGCGACGCACCACCACCCGGCGTCCTCGCGCTGTTCATCGCGTTCTCGCAGATCGGCCTGACCAGCTTCGGCGGCGGGCTCAGCGGGCGGATGATGCGCGACTTCGTCTACGAGCGGCGCTGGCTCGACGAGGAGGCGTTCCTCAACGGCCTCGCGCTGTCGCAGGCGCTGCCGGGCGTCAACGTGAAGAACCTCGCGATCTGGATCGGCTACCGGCTCGCCGGATGGCGCGGCGCGGTGGCCGGCTTCACCGGCATCATCGCGCCGCCGGCCGTGCTGATCGTGCTGTTCGGCATCGCGTTCTCGACCCTCACGCGCTTTCCGCTCACGCATGTCGCGCTCGCCGGCGCGGCGGCGGCAGCGATCGGGCTGTCGATCTCGATGGCGATCACCGCCGTGCGCCGGCTGCCACGCCGCGCGCTGCCGTTTGCGGTGATGGCGCTCACCTTCGTGTCGGTGGCCGTGCTGCACTGGCCGCTCGTGTGGACCGTGCTGGTCGGCGGCACGCTGAGCGTCGCGCTCGAATATCGCCGCGCGGCCGCGACGCCAACCGGGAACGACACGCCATGACCGTATCGCAACGCTACGCCGCGCTGTTCGGCGTGTTCGCGCCGCTGTCGATCGCGACGATCGGCGGCGGACAGGCGATCATCGCCGACATCCAGCGGCAAGTGGTCGACGTGCATCACTGGATGACCGCCACGCAATTCGTGAACGATTTCGCGATCGCGCGGATGGCGCCGGGCCCCGGCTCGCTGCTCGCAACACTGATCGGCTGGCAGGTGGCCGGCTTCTGGGGTGCGGTGATCGCGACGCTCGCGCTGTTCGGCCCGACTGCTTTCCTGATCTACGGCGTCGCGCATCTGTGGCGGCGGCACCAGGGTGCACGCTGGCAGATCGCGCTCGAGGCCGGCCTGCGCCCGGTCGCGGCCGGCATGATCCTCGCGTCGGTGTGGGTGCTGCTGCAGGCGCTCGACGGCGGCTGGGCCGCGCGCGCGATCGCGGTCGCGTCGACGCTGTGCGTGATGTATACGCGCGTTCATGCGCTGCTGCTGATCGCGATCGGCGCGCTGCTGCTGGTCGGCGTGCACACGCTCGGCATGTGACGCGCGGCGACGCGGCGTGCGCGGGCGGCAGCGAACGACGCAGCCGATATCCGCCAAGCGGCGCGAGCGCCTCCGCGCGCCGTCAGCCGCTTGTGCGCCCGGCTCGCGCAACCCGTCGCCTAGACGCCGCGAAACACCGGCGCGCGGCGCGCCGCAAACGCGCGCAACCCTTCGCTGAAGTCCGCGCCTTCGCACGCTTGCCGGCGCAACTCGGCAATCCGTTCGAACGCATCGGCCGGCAACGGTCGCGCGTCCTGCAGCACGCGCAACTGCTCCTTCACCGCATGCACCGCGAGCGGCGCCTTCGCAGCAATCGTGCGCGCGACGTCGAGCGCCGCATCGTCGACACCGCCCGCGTCGGCCAGCCGGTTCACGAGCCCGTGATGCGCGGCGCGCTCCGCATCGAGCGGCTGCGCGCAGAAGAACATCTCCTTCAGCACGTGGATCGGCAGGTTGTCGTAGAAGCGCAGCAGGCCGCTCGTCGAATACGGCAGGCCGATGTTCGCGGGCGTCATCGCGAAACGCGCGTCGCGCGCCGCGACCACCAGGTCGCAGCTCATCACCAGATCGACCGCCCCGCCCCACGCCGAGCCCGCCACCGCCGCGATCACCGCGCCCGGGTAGGTCCGCACACGTCGCAGCGCCCGTTCGAGCGGCTTGCCGTACGCGAGCGGATCGCGATCGTCGGCCAGTTCGCGCAGGTCATGCCCCGCACTCCACACGTCGCCGCTGCCGTCGTTTGACAGGATCACGACGGGCGGCGGACGGTGTTCGGCCAGCGCGTCGAGGCGCGCGACGAGCGCATCGAGCAATGGCGCGTCGAGCGCATGGCGTCGTGCCGGATTCGCGAACCGCACGCGCGCGATCCGCTCGCCGACCATGTCGACCGTCACGTGCGACGCGCTGTCGTGTTTCGTCGTGTCGCTCATTGCACGGCCTCCGCCACGGCTTCCGCCTGGAAGATCGCGCGCTCGGCCAGCAGTGTGTCGATCGCGTCGTCGCCATAGCCCGCTTCGCGCAGCACGTCGACCGTATGCTCGCCGAGCAGCGGCGGCGCATGGCGCGTGCGCGGCGTCGGCATGTCATCACCCATCCCGCCGAGCGGCGTCACGACCTGGCGCAGCGTGCCGAGCGTCGGATGCGCGACCGGCTCGACCAGCCCGCAATGCGCGAGCTGCGGGTCGTCGAACACTTCGTCGAGCGTGTTGATCGGCCCGGCCGGCAGCCCGGCGTCGACGAAACGCTGCGTCCATTCGCGCTTGCCGCGCGTGCGCAGCCGGCTTTCGAGCAACGCTTTCAGGTCGTCGCGGTGCGCGACACGCGCGTCGTTGGTGGCGAAGCGCGGATCGTTCGGCAGCTCGGGCAGATCCAGCAACTGGCACAGCCGCAGCCACATGTCGGTCGTGATCGGCGCGAGGTTGAGCGGCCCGTCGGCCGTCTCGAACACGCCGTACGGCGCGATCACCGCATGCGCATTGCCGGTGCGGCGCGGCACGTCGCCGAGGCTCAGGTAGCGTTGCCCGTGCACGCTCAGCAGCGACACGAGGCTTTCGAGCAGCGACGTGCCGACATGCTGCCCGCGCCCCGTGCGCTCGCGCTCGTAAAGCGCGGCCATTACGCCGGTCGCGACCCACATCCCCGAGCTGAGATCGCCGATCGCGGTGCCCGTGCGGGTCGGCTCGCCGTCGGGAAAACCGGTGAGGCTCATCAGCCCCGCATAGCCCTGCGCGATCTGGTCGAAGCCCGGCCAGTCGCGCAACGGGCCGCGCGGGCCGAACGCGGTGACACTGCCCATCACGAGCCTCGGATCGCGCGCACTCAGCGCTGCATAGCCGAGCCCCATCGCATCCATCGTGCCGGCCTTGAAATTCTCGATCACGACGTCGGCCTGCGCGATCAGCCGCCGCACGACGTCGAGGCCGGCCGGCTGCCGGAAATCCACGCAGATGCCGCGCTTGTTGCGGTTGCAGGACAGGTAGTACGTGCTCACGCCGCGATCGAACGGCCCCCATGCGCGGCTCATGTCGCCGTGCGGCCCCGACTCGACCTTGATCACGTCGGCGCCGAGATCGGCGAGCACCATCGAGCAGAACGGCCCCGACAGCGCGCGGCTCAGATCGACGACCCTGATTCCTTGTAATGCCTGCATTCCGGACTCCTGATATTGATGACTGGGTGTGGCTTGTTGCCGAACGATCGCGGCGTGCCGCTCATTCGGGCAGCGTCTGGTGGCGGGTTTCGACCGAGAACGGCAGGATCAGGATGCCGAGCCCGAACACGGCCGCGGTCCATGCGACCGGCACGCCGAGCGATCCGTAGCCGTGTATCGCAGCGCCGAGCAGGAAGTTCACGCCCGCGCCGATGAAGCGGCCGACCGACGCGTTGAACGCGAACGCGGTGGCCCGCACGCGCGTCGGGTACTGCTCGGGCAGCCATAGCGAGAAGATCGCGAAATTGCCGCCGAAGAAACCGAGGAACGCGAGCGACACCATGAACGCCGCGAGCCCGTTCGGCTGATAGAACGCCCAGCCGAACGCGAACACGATCGAGCCGGCCATGCCCGCGAAATACACGCCGAGCGCGGTGCGGCGGCCGAGCCGTTCGGACAGCCAGGGCGCAACCAGGCAGCCGGCGATCGTCGCGCACGACAGGATCGCCGCGCCGATCGATGCAAGCCGCATCGCGCCGATGTGATCGATGCCCGCGCGCGCCGCCAGCGTGCTGACCGCGCTCGCCTCGTAGACGGAGCCGGCCCACAGCCCGACGATCGCGACGCCGACGAGGCTCGCGCTCGTCACCGTGCGGCGCAGGAAGGCCGGCGCGAAGATCTCGCGCATCGGATGCGCGCGTCGTGCGTCGGCCACGTCGCCGTCGCGTGCGTCATGCCGGCGCCACTGGCCGGGCTCCTTCACGCGCATCACGGTGAACACCGCGAGCAGCGCCGGCGCGAGCCCGCACAGGAACATCGCGCGCCAGCCGTAGGTCGCGCCGATCGTGTAGTTCAGGCACGCCGCGATGAAGAAGCCGAAGTAGTAGCCCGTCTGCAGGTAGCCGGCGCCCATCTTGCGACGGTCTTCCGGCCAGCTCTCGGCGACGTAGGTGCCCGCCAGCGCCCATTCGCCGCCGACACCGATCCCGGCGATCAGCCGGCACGCGGCCAGTGCCCACACGTCGTGCACGAACGCGGCCGCGCCGGTGAACACCGAGTAGATCAGGATGCTCGCGGCGAGCGTACGAACGCGGCCGAAGCGGTCGGCGAGCGGCCCCCAGATGAACGACAGCCCCCAGCCGATCAGGAACAGCGCGAACAGGATCGAGCCGTACATCCCGAGATTCGCGGGCGTCGCCGCGATGCCGGACGCCGGCAGCAGCTCGGTCAGCGCGGGAATCAGCACCAGCGCGTAGATCACCGAATCCACGCCGTCGAGCACCCAGCCCGCATAGACGGCCCAGAAGCCCTTGACCTGCTCGCGCGTGAGCGGCGTGCGCCGCGGCTTCGCGCCGGCCGCCGGCGCGTCGATCGCCTTGAACATCTTCGTCTCCTTGCCGGCGAGGCCGGCACTTTTGCCGCGTCCGGTCCGGGATGGCCGGGAGGCTGGCTCTTTTGTGAGACGAGTATAGAAACACCATCGATCGGGGAAAAATATGATATTCATCTTGCTCGATCGGATTGGCTTATGGCTCGAATCGGGAGGCGGCGGCGATGGACTTGAGGCAGTTGCGCTATTTCGTGAAGGTCGTCGAATGCGGCAACGTCACGCATGCGAGCGAGGCGCTGCATGTCGCGCAGCCGGCGGTCAGCCAGCAGATGCGCAATCTCGAACAGGATCTCGGGATGCAGTTGCTCGAACGCAGCGTGCGCGGCGTTGCGCCCACCGCCGCCGGCCGCACGCTGTACCAGCACGCGCTCGAGCTGCTGCGCCAGGCCGACGGCACGCGCGAGCTGCTGCGCCGCGACGCCGACACG
>NZ_JAAGPE010000443.1:0-244 GCF_017104605.1 Burkholderia sp. Ac-20384
GGCGGATAATTAAAAAAAAAAAAAAAAAAAAAATAAATATTCATCTGCTGTATCGCAGTGATTTACTGAACTAGTCTTATGTATATAATTAGTATTGACTACAGTATTTATTTACCTATCATACAAGATATACCACGGTTTTTCCGGTGTCTTCATTGTATATCTATAACAGCATAGACACTTAGCTTATTTATAAATCCATATAACTTTAACACACACGCATACTTACCATACATCAATATAA
>NZ_JAAGPE010000444.1:0-5784 GCF_017104605.1 Burkholderia sp. Ac-20384
CCATGGTACCGATTGCCTCCGGTAGCCAACACCGTCAGCCTGGTTTCGGCACGCATTCCTTCATGCCCGGGGCCGCCAGTGCCGCACCTTTTTCCTCTTACGGCGAACCGTCTGGATCATCAGCCCAACCGCGGGACTTCGCCATTGCGTCCTCCAGCCGATACCCCGATCAACATCAGGCCCCCAGCTCTGCGTCGCAAGCCGCTTCGTCCAGCCGCAACACCTTGCCACTCGCCGGCCCAAGCACTATTCCATCCCAAGCCACTCCTGCCCCCAGCACCACAGCGCACGGAGTGCTGTCGCAGTCAGACAGGAGTATCCTCCGCACTTTATTCAGCCACATCCGCGAAGAGGATTTCATAGCACTGTCTCCAGCAGCGAGACAGGAATACGTTGAGAATTTCACGCCATCGGCAAAGCTATCGATCCGTGGCAGCAGAGTAACTACTCGGCGCAAGCTACGCAACCAGATTCAAACGGCCCTTCGAAAACAGGGCCTTCTGCCAGCAGGAATTCCCCGCTCGAACGCGGAACGCCCCGCAGATGAGCAGGCAGCCTTAGAGAAGATCACTCTCGAAAACCGAAAGATCATTCTAGGCGGTTTCATGAGTGATCTGCGGAAACAAGGCTCTTCGATTACTCTCTTTGAGCACATGACACCAGAACAGCGCCAAATTCACATCGATAATTATCTGTTACGCAAGGGCACCACCATCAAAAACGGATTGCCAAACGTACTGAAAGAGCTCGGACTATCCGGAACCGGGCAGTAACCTCGACGCGCTTTTCCGCGAAACAGGGTTGCCCGCCGACCCTGTTTCAACTCCCACCCTCCGTATTGCCTGTCGCCATCCAGAACACCCCGATGCCTCGGTTTCAGAACAACTGAGCCCCGCCGAAATCCGCACCATTGGCATCGACACACGCGTACGCCGCCGAGGACTCAGAATCCTCAAAGTGATTCTTGCTCCAACGATCCCCCCCAACTAATTCGCATTCCCGTACCACGCCTCGCATCGGCCACATGCGCCACGCCGCTTGCTTCCAAACTTTGCCATCCCTCCTCACGCTTGATCTCGGGTTGCAGGACCTCATCTCTTTTGGCGCGAGTGCAGCGTTTGGACGGGTCACGAAGCTGCGCAGCATGGCGTCGGTAGCCCGACGGGGCAATCCGCAAGACCTTGCAGATCGGCTCCCCCCGAAGGTGTCGCGATGCTGACCGACGAAGGCCTTCAGGACTTGAATCGGCGGTCGAACTCCGCCTGGGCGAAAAACGCGCTCGCCAGCTTGAGAATTTCGTTGGTACGGCGCAGTTCCTTGACCTCACGCTCGATGGCCTTGATGCGTTCTCGCTCGGCCGTGCTCACGCCATCACGTTCCCCACGATCGATCTCCTCGCGCTTGACCCAATCCAGCAGCGTCTGCGGCGCACAGCCGATCATCGGTGCAATCGATTCGACCGCCGCCCACATCGACGGATGTTCGCTACGCTGCTCACGTACCAGACGCACTGCGCGCTCCCGGACTTCCGGGGAAAACTTGGTTGCCTTCTTGTTCATTGCTCGATTCTCTCAAGAATCCGAGCCTTGACAAAATTCGGCGCGGTTCACCTCGTCGGTGACCGAGCTGATGAAGTCGGGCGATACCTCGGTGCCATAGTGCTCGGCCAGAAACCCCTGGATCTCGCGCACGCTCATGCCGCGGGCGTACATCGCGATGATGCGCTCGTCGAAACCGGTGAAGCGGCGCTCGTGCTTGGGGATCAGGATCGACTCGAAGCCGCCGTCACGGTCACGAGGCACGTCGACCCGGACTGGGCCGCAATCGGTGATGACCGTCTTGCCACTGGCGCCGTTGCGCTCGTTGACCTGCCCGGGCGGCTTGGGCTGGCCCGGAGGGTAGCCCAGATGCAGATTCATCTCCGCGCCCATCGCGCGCTCGATGACCGCCTTGTTGAACGCCAGCATCAGGTCCGGCACCTCAGCCGGCGTAGACCGAAGCAAAGTTGTCAACGTTTGCGAAGTAAAAATGTCACTTCAGAGGTTGACACCGACGCTGGATCAGAAAATTTCTAAGAAATCATGGGCTTGCGTACCGCGAAACAAATTCGTCACCGCGTGTGGTGTCGCGAAGGCCGGCGTCAATTCCCCACAGCGCCGGCTGTCGCTGTCACGCGATGTACAACCCTCGGGTTTGACCAGATGATCGTTGATCGCGCGTGCAACTTTCGGATCTGCGCCCTATCCCAGGTGACGTTCGTAATAGCGTCGCGTCAACGCCTTGCGGTACTCTGACTTCATCGGGCGAGCCCTGTCTGGTGACCAACCACCGCCTCCGTAACTGCCACCACAGAACGCGCATCGATACGGCGATTCGAGCAGGCGGACATTCACGACGTAGCGGGCCTCATAACCGCAGCGGCGGCACGCGGTTTCCAACTGCCGATAATGCGCCGGACAGGTGCTGAATTTCAGCATCTGGTGCACCACGCTATGGTAGCCGCGCGCAATGCAACTGCGACAGTGACGAAAAAGTGAGCCGTACTGGCGCCGCTGACTCGGGTGCAGCAGCCCGATCTCGAGCGACGCATAAGGAACGCCGAGGACGCTGTGTAGTCGCGCAACGCTTACGCCCCCCAGTTGCGGTATTACGCCCTCGTACGGATCGATGTCGGGACCCATTACCCGTGCCACAACATTCCCAGGCAATGCATTTACCTTCTCGAACTTCCACAAAATCGACACGAGCGATTCGCAGGGATCCAGCCAGCGCTTGTTGAATACGTAACCCATCGACGGTGTAAGCTTTTGCTCGTCGAGCGTCAGAATCGGCAGGCGCGGCGGCTGAAGCAGCGCTCGGCTACGCGGTGGCGAGAACGTGGCCGGTCGCATGGCGAGATTGAATGTAACCACATTGACGCGCCGCGTGCGTCCACAAGGTCGGCTCGGGACAGTAACCCGGTGCGTCCATTAATTCGCTATCCTTCAAAACGATTTCGACTGCACGTGCGAATGACTCCATGGGAATCTCGAGACGTCCCGGCAGACTGGCCTTGTGGTGGGCCGCCTCAAACGCCCGCCAGAGTTCACCCGCGTCGTCGAGCAAGCGATACCCGGCGTCGAAAGCCTGCGGCAGATAGAATCGCGTAAAACTCCAGTCGCTCGTCTCGGGATACGCAGTCTGGTCGTAACCGTTCAGACAAGTCGCGACATCGTCGACGTTGCGAATCCCGTAAAACGACAACTCCTCGACCATGAGGCGCGCGACGATCTGCGTCTTGCCAGCAATCTGCATGGCCATTTTCTGGGAGAGCAGCTCCTGTTGGCCAACGAGAAACGTGAACAGCTTGATTTGCTGGCGATCGAGCGCATCGTGAACGTCACGCAACCATTCGTACTCGTTTTCGTTGTAGCTCTGCGCTTCGTCGCAAAACAGCAGCACAGTACCGCTGCCGGCACGGGCCGCCGCTTCGCGAATGCGCAACGTCAAACGCATGCGCTTGGCCGAACCGACGCCTGCGTTTGGGTTATGGTCTCCGACTGCCTCGAGCAGGTTCACGAAGAATGGACCTTCGGCGTGCCGCGGCTTGTGTTCGCACAGCGCGTGGTAGCTGGTGATTTTCGGCAGATCTCGGGCCAGCAGCAATCGCAGATATTCGATTGCACGGGTCTTGCCAATGCGCGGCGGTCCATAGATAAGTGCGCCCATGATGCGATAACGCAAACATTTCGTGACACGATCATAGTGTTGATGTCCGCACAGAACTGACCCACTAGAGCTGCAAATTTTCATCGAATTTTGACCCACGTGATTGAATGACCTGCTCAATCTTTGAGCAGGGGATACAAAGGTGATCACGGTGGGCATATTGGCCAAGATCAGGCGGATGTATTTCCGCGAGAAGGTCCCGCTGCGCGAGATTGCGCGGCGTACGGGCCTGTCCCGAAACACGGTGCGCCGCTGGCTGCGGCAGACTGATGCCGTCGAGCCGAAGTATCCGAAGCGCGTCAGCCCGAGCGTCATCGACGACTGGGCCGCACAGCTGACAGGTTGGCTGCGTGCCGACAGTCATCGCCCGAAGCGTGACCGGCGCACCGCCCGGTTCATGTTCGAGGCGATCCGCGCCGAGGGTTACGCCGGCAGCTACGGCCGCGTGAGCGCGTTCGTGAGGCGTTGGCACGAGGAGCAGGCTGAGGCGCCTCGCAGGAAGGCCTTCGTGCCGCTCGCCTTCGAACCCGGCGAAGCCTTCCAGTTTGACTGGAGCTGCGAATACGCGTTTGTTGGCGGGCTACGGCGACGCCTGGAGGTCGCCCACGTCAAACTTAACTCTAGCCGCGCGTTCTGGCTCGTCGCCTATCCCACCCAGAGTCACGAGATGCTGTTCGACGCACACGCCCGCGCATTCGCCGCGTTCGGCGGCGTGCCCCGGCGCGGCATCTACGACAACATGAAGACCGCTGTGGACAAGGTTGGCCGCGGCAAGGAGCGTGCGGTCAACGCGCGCTTCGAAGCAATGTGCAGTCACTACCTGTTCGAGCCAGAGTTCGCGGTCGCGCGGAATCTCGACGTCGAGCAAGTCGTCGTCGGTTGCAACGCGTTTGCGGCTGGTGCCGTTGCGATGGTTCGTGCGGCCGCCCGGTTTGGCTTCACCCTTCTCGCAGCCAAGGTGGTGGGTCAGTTCGCCGCCCAGCGCGCGCTCGAAGATCGCCTTCTTGAGCGCCGCGAGCTGCTCGTTGATCGTTGCCCGATCCAGCGTTCCGGGCACCAGTTGCTTGATGAGTTCCGGGTCCAGGTTCAAGCCCTTGCCCGGCTCAATCGTCACTTCTTCCTTGCGTTTGCGTGGCATAAAGTGGCTCCTTGGCCATCAGTTTATGCCTCACACACAAAGGTTCGGATAGGCTCTCTCGATGTGAACTTCCGTCCAATCTCGCGAAGCAACGAACCAGAACGCCAGCGAGCCGCTGCTATCTTCGCCGGGCTGTGAGAGCAGCGCGGCTGGCGTACCCGCTTCCTCTGCGTCAGCGGCCAACTTTCAAGCCCCGAAATCCACTCGGATAACGGGGCTTCTTTTTTGCCCTCTCGGACGCCTAGCCACGTCTGTTTCCGTTAAGTGTTAGTCCAACATCAGGAGTGCAAAAACAAGTCTCATTTCGATGCACCCCCGCCACCGACCAAACCGGCCGACTTGCCCGCTCCAGACCACTCAGCCACCCGCTGCCCTTCGACAACGCCCACCCGGCTAATACCACTACCCTTGAACATCGACGGCGACTCGAGGTGTGGGCGCGGTGGTGGGATGCGTTCCGGCGCCGGTTGAACAAGCTGCAGGATTTCCGTTATGTGGCGGTGCTGGAGCGGCAGGAGCGCGGGGCATGGCATATTCGTGACTGACCATGGGCGTCAAAAATGGAAGCCGCTGCGCTCGATCTGGCTGTCCGTGATCGCGAAGGACGGGGCGGACGGCACGGTGAACGACAGTATCGGCCGGGCGTCGTGCCTGTCCGCATGGTGGGTGGCAAGGGGCGGGCGATGCGTCATCGAATCGCGACGTACATCGCCAAGTGCGTGGGTAAGAGCGCGCACGACACCGGGTTCAACAAGAGACGGTATTGGACCAGCAAGGGCATTGTGCTGCCGGAGGTGACGACGTACGCGTACCTAGCAGGCTGTTGAAAAACGCCTCGTCTTGATCACGAGGTCGCTGCGCAAAAGGATTTTGTATGCGATTGGCTGCTGAGTTGGCGACGGATCGTCGAAGCTGGACCGCTCGCGAGCGGTCCAGTC
>NZ_JAAGPE010000445.1:0-5576 GCF_017104605.1 Burkholderia sp. Ac-20384
TCGCTGACCAGCGGCGTGATGGCGGGTACGGCGATGCGTCATCCGGAAACGGCCGGCGCGCTGGTCCTCGCGCGCCTGCTGGGCGACCTGCGCGAATACACCGGCCGGCTCGGCTCGCTGTTCGTCGCGCCGCTGGTCAGGCGCGAGGTGCTCGACAACGATCGGCTGGCGCGCATTCTCCAGATGCGCGGGCGCATCGTGCAGCTCCGCGCACTGATTGCCGGCGCGATCGCGCCGCCGCTCGACGACGCGATGCTGTCGAATGACCTGGCGCGGTTGAACGACACGATGGACGGCAGCTTCCTGCCGCTGGTTGCCGCGACGCTGCGCGCGGGCCGCACGGGCGCCTATGCGATGAACGCCGAGGATTTCGCGTCGCGGGTCATGCGGGATCTCGAAGCATCGGCGCAGTTGCGCGACCACGTGCTCGACCTCACGCGCGCGCGTGCGGTGGCGTTGCGCGATGCGGCGCGCGTCCGGATGACGCTGTCCGCCGCCGAGGCGGCGTGTTGCATCGCAATCCTGTTGCTGCTCGTGCGCGGCACGCAGCGGACGCTGTCGAAACCGCTCGATGCGCTGAGCCGGCGCATCGTCGCGTTGAGCGAGGGCGACGTGTCGCCGATCGTCCGGATTCCGGGCACGAGCCCCGAGATCGGGCACGTGAACGATGCACTGGACGCGCTGCGCGGCGCCTATGTCCATCGCACGCTGCTCGAGCGGCAGCGCAACGACATGCTGACGCTGTTCTCGCACGACATGCGCGCGCCGCTCACGTCGGTCATCGTGCTCGTGAACGCGCCTGCCGCCTGCCCGCCCGACTGCACGCTGCGTGAGCGCCTGCACGAGATCGACGGGCTGGCGCGTCATACGCTCGCGATGGCGGACGGTTTCGCGCAGGTGTCGCGGGCGGAGACGGGCGAGTACGCGTCGGAACTCGTCAACGTGGCCGACCTGATGAATCAGGCACGCGACGCAATCTGGCTGCGCGCACGGGAAAAGCACATCGCGGTCGACGACGTGCCGCCGTGCGACGACGCGCTCGTGCACGGCGATCCGGCGCTGCTGTCGCGTGCGCTGGTCAATCTGCTGGGGAACGCGGTCGAATACAGCGCGGCGCATACGCGCATCGAGTGCCGCGTCGAACTGGCGGACGGCGGCGCGTCGGTGTGCTGCGTGATCCGCGATTACGGCTACGGGATCGCGGCCGAGGATCAGGCGCGCCTGTTCGAGCGTTACCGGCGCTTTCGCCTGAAAGGGCAGCCCGACACGAAGGGCGTCGGGCTCGGCATGGCGTTCGCGAAGGCGGTCGTGGACCGGCACCACGGCGAAATCAGCGTGCGCAGCGCCCCGTGGCAGGGCACGACCGTGACGCTCACGCTGCCCGCGGCCGGCGCATCCGGCCACGCGCACGACCCGGACCGGACGATGTCGGCCGAACCGGTGATGGGATGACGCGTGCGGCGGGAGCGACCGTCGTTGCCGCCGCCGCGTACCCGCACATCGCCGGGCTACTTCGCCGGCTGATTCAGCGACATGATCCACTTCGCGAAGCGCGCCGCATCGTCGGCCGAAATCGCATTGGGCGGCATCGTCGCGCTGCCCCATTTGCCGGTGCTGCCTTCGAGCATGCTCTTCTGGAGCTTCGCGATCGCGTCGGCATCGTTGCGGTAGTGCGCGGCGATCGCACGGAACGGCGGGCCGACTTTCGTCGTATCGAGCGTGTGGCACGCGCGGCAGGTCTGCTCGCTGGCCGACGTCGCGGCGTGGCCGGGTGTCGCAACTGTCGCAATCGTTGCGAACGCGCCCAGCAGCAGCGCGGCGAATGGCTTGAACCTCATCGGGAACATCCTTGAACGTGAACCTGCCGGGTGACCGGCAGGCATCGATGCGAACGGCGCGCGCCGGGGCCGCGGCAACACGCGGCATGGCGCGCGAACCGGGCCGGACGATCGCCCGTCCGGCCCCGTGCGACTCAACGCGGCGGCCAGGGCTTCGACGGCTTGCCGAGCACGGGCTCGCCGAGCAGCGGCGTCGACAGCGCATACGCGCCGTTCTCGGTGAAGGCCCAGATGATGTTGCGGTCGTACTCGGTGTAGATCGCGAACACGCCCTTGCCGAGCGTATAGGACGGCAGTTCCTTCTCGTCGGCGAGCGCCGGCACGAAGTAGCCGGCGATCGTCGGCTTCGCCGGATTTTTCACGTCGTAGATCTGCACGCCCGCGTTGTAGAACGAATACGGGACGATGCCCTGGCGCCACGTGCCCGGCTGGCCGATCGCGTTCGCGCGCTTCGGCCCGAAGTTGCCGCCGCGCTGGCAGAAGCTCGTGAACGGCGCGCCCGCCGGCACTTCCGGAACCGGCAGCTTGGCCGCGACTTTCAGGTGGCTCGGGTCGCGCGCGTCGACGACGAAGATGTCCTTGTACGGCTCGTAGCAGTCGCGGTTCATCGGGTAGCCGTTCGTGAGCACGTAGCCGGTGCGCGCGTACTGGCTCACGTCCGCGTTGTCGAACTCGGTGCCCGCGAAGCTCGGCGGCGTGTTCACGTTGCCGAGGATCTTCGGCTTCGCGGGGTCGCTCAGGTCGAACGAATAGAAGCCGAGGCCGCCCATCGCGCCGAAGCCGATCTTGCCGCCGTTTTCCAGCGGCTTCGGCAGGAAGATCGGGTTGCGCGAGCCCATCCACGACGTGCGGTTGCCGGCGCGCGGATTCATCAGGTACGCCTGCTCGTGTTCCTCGTTGCCGAGGATCTGGCCGGGCACCGCGATTTGCGACATGAACACGGGGTTCGCCGGATCCGACATGTCCCATACCTGGTAACCCGGCGAGTACAGGTAGTTCGGATACTCGGTCAGCGCGTAGCTGTCGTCCGGCGCGGCCGACACGATCATGTACTTGCCGCCGTAGTACTCGGGCGCGTCGAGCGAGCCGGAACCCTGCTGCTGGCCGATCGGCGCGTCGGGATGCCGGTAGTCGGTCGTGCGCGTCGCGATCAGCTTCCACTGGCTCGGCAGCGGGCCGTCCATCTCGTACACGCGGAAACCCTTCAGCGAGTTGTAGTGGCGCTGCGCGGCAACCTTGTCGGGCTGGTCGATCTTCTCGGTCATCAGCCCGTAGCGGCCGATCTCGAACGACGCGACGAGCACCGGCTTGCCGAGCTTGCGGCTCCACGCGATCGTCGCGCCGCCGAGGTAGTCGTGCACGTTGTCCGGATCGAAGTGCTCGCTGGAACCCTTCGGCCCCCACACGCCGCCCTTCGAGAACACGACCTTGCCGTGCGCGGGATCGGTGACGTCCATGATGCGCAGGTAGTCGCGATCGTGGATGTACAGGTAGCGCTTGCCGTCGAAGTCGGCGATGTTGTTCCACGCGTGGAAGGGCGAATCGACGCCCGGGTAGAACGCGAGCACCTTGACGTTCTTCGCGTAGCTCTTGTTGTCCCACGTGGCGAGCTCGCCGGGGAAGCGCTGCCCCTGGTGGACTTCGGGCGCCGCCTTCGGCCACACGAACTGACCGGTGGCCGGGTCCATCCCGTAGTCGACGCCGGGCTTCAGCGGCACCGGCCGGCGCTCGGGCGTGAGGCGCAGCCAGCCGGCGAGATACGGATCGGCGACGCTCGGCGTGCCGGGCGTGCCGGATGCGGCAACGCTGGTGCTGGCGGCGGCGGGCGCTTCCGCCGCCGGTTGCGCGGCGCTGGCCAGCGCCGACGCCGCGATCAGGATCGATGCGGCAGCCGGGCCGACGATCCGGGCCTGCGGGGTGCGACTGTTGCGTGGTCGAAGCATGAACGTCTCCTTGTCATGACTGTGTCGTGGCGCCGCGAGCGCCCGGCTGGCCGGTCGCGGCGCGCGGGTTCGGAACATCAGAATGCGTGGCGGATCCCGATCTGGAAGCCGGACGGGTTCTGGCCGCCGTCCGGATACACCTGGAACGTGACCGGATACGCGACGGGCACGCGATGCTGGCTCTTCACGTGCGCGGCGGTCACGTACAGGTCGGTGCGCTTCGACAGCCCGTAGATGTAGCCGATCACGCCGCCGGTCGCGCTCGAAATGCTCGTGTTGTTGTCGTCGTGGCGATGGACGACGCTCAGGTACACGCGGTTGATGCCGTCGATGTTCCAGCGCGCGCCGATCTGCGCATCCCAGCCCTGCGAATTGAATGCGACGTACGGGGGATACGCGTAATAGCCGTTGTACGTGTGGTAGATCACGGTCGGCTCGAAGCCGCCGAAGCGGTACACGGCCGAGAAATAGTTGTCGCGCGACGAATGGATCTGCGACGAACGGAAGATGTCGCGCGTGTACTGCAGCTCGCTCACGGCACCGAGGAACAGCGGCCCGTTGCGGTATTCGATGCCGGTGCTGAAGAAGCGCCCGGCGCGCGTGCCGTCGCCGAGCCCGGTCGTGATCATCACGCGCCCGGTGAAGCCGTGAAAGGTCGGGGTCTTGTACTGCAGCGCGTTGTCGACGCGATAGGTCGCGTAGAAGAACTGCATGTCGTTGACCATGCTGAAGTCGGCTGCCCACGTCGGGTCCGCATAGCCGGCCAGCCAGTACGACGGCGTGAACTGGCGGCCCATCGTCAGCTCGCCCCAGTTGCCCTTGAGGCCGACGAACGATTGCCGGAACTGCGTCGACTGCACGCCGGTGTTCGCCGAAAACATCGGCTCGATCGTGAAGACCGCCTTGTTGCCGCCGCCGAGCTCCTCGACGCCGCTCAGGTTGAAGCGCGAATTGTTCAGACCGCCGCTCGACATCCGCGTGATGTTGCCGCCCGGGCCCGACGAAATCAGGTGCTCGATGTTCAGGTCCATGTAACCCGACAGCCAGATGCGCGACTGCGCATGCGCACCGGCGCAGGCGAGCAGCATGACACTGGACGCGATCAGCTTCTTTTTCATTCGGTCTCCAAATAGTCGTCGTTGTTTTCCGGGGCGAAGCGGCTTGCGCCGGACGGGCATCGTGCGAGGCGATCCCGCGGGCGGCGGCCGGTTCGCATGACGCGAGCGGGACGCGGGCCGTGCCGGTTCATGAATCGCGCTTGTGTATACATGAACTGGGAAAAATTATACGCACGGACGTTGATGAATTCGAAGCACTTCTTTTTTATACAAAACAGCGGTTTGGTTATAGCGGGTAGACCCGGATACGCGATGCGCACGACGTCAGAACAGGTGCCGGATGCCGAGCGCCCAGGTCGCCGCGGTGCCGCTGCCGCCGAGCCGGTCGTACCCGGCGAGCGCATAGACGTCGGTGCGCCGCGACAGCGAGTAGTCGAGCCCGGCGACGCCCGTGTTGCGCGATACGGCCGTGCGCGCCGCGGTGCGGCGCGTGTACGCCCATTCGCCGAGCGCGGACAGCCGCGACGTGACGGGCACCGACACGCCGGCTTCGAACGTGTGCGAACCGGTGTCGGTCGCGGTCGTGCGCGTGCCCTGGATCGCGCCGTACAGCGTGATGCGCGGGAACGCGTACGCCAAGCCGGCGAGATACGCGTGCTGCGTCGGCGCGGCCGCACCCGCCACCAGCCGCCTGCGCTGCGCCGAGAGCGGCAGGGGCCACGTCTGGACACCAGTCC
>NZ_JAAGPE010000446.1:0-5639 GCF_017104605.1 Burkholderia sp. Ac-20384
TGGCCGAAGAACAGCATCTGCGCATCCCACGCATCCGAAGTTAGCGGCCAGCCGTGCGAAAAAACGACCGGCGTACCCTGGCCCCAGTCCTTGTAGAAGATTTCGGTACCGTCGCCCGATTTAAAGTGGCTCATTGCAACCCTCCAAACTTGTCTTGAATTGAATCCGTTCTGGCATGCCGGCGGGTAGCGCGTCACGGCATCAGCTCGTGACGCGTCGTCCGTCCGCGCTTCCGTTACTTATGCTTGACGTCGAAGCGATCGGCGTTCATCACCTGCATTCATACCCTAACGCAGTTATGCATCGACTTCTGCTGGGCGCCGTCGCCGCCATACGCGTCCGACTCCGTGCCCTGCGGCGCACGTGAAGCTCGTATGCAACGAGGTCGTACCCGAGAGACGCGCCGCAACCACCGAGAAAGCGACGCTCAATTGCGGGTCTCGATGGCGATATTCAGATTGTTGGTTACCGACGAAACACCTGCGACCTGGCGTGCACTCGCCTCGGCGAGCTGGATCTGTGCTTGATCGTCGACCTGACCGATCAGCGTCACGACGCCGTGCCGGGCCACCACCGTGATGTCGGACGACACAAGGTGCGGCGTCGCCGACAGCGCGTTTCTTACCGTACGCGCCAACCGACGATCCGCCGCACGCTGTGCTTTCCGCGGATTCGCCACATGCGTAGTATCGGTTACGGTGGCCGGAACGTAACCCGCTTCCGCGCCGCGCTCTGCCTGTGCATTGATGCCAAATGTGAGGCAGGTAATCGCGAGGATCGACGTGAGTGTATTTTTCATTCTGGCTTCCTGGGTAGGATAATGAGTGGACAAGTCAGCCATCCAGCCTGATCGTGCTGTCCGCTGACCAGGTGAATATTAGGCGCGACATCGCGCGACTCCTATACGTTCGCAGCAAATACTCTCTTTTGCAAAACCCTCGTCGTCAATTGTGCCGGCAGTAGCGGGCGGCATTCCGCTTTGGTTATACCAAGGTATATATCTCACCGTTCATCGGGATATAGGAGATGCGACATCTGCACAATAGTGCGTCACATTTTTTATTGCTACTTTCCCCTATCCCATCATTCTTCTCAGGTACGGAAAATGAAATACAGACAAGGCAGATTTCGCGGCTATGAACTTGGGCTGCTCATGACGCTCGCGCTGTACTGCTGTTTTGAATCACTACTCGACGCCGTTTATTTGCAGAGCGAAAACGAACTGGCTCCAATGGTCGTCGCGCATGCAATCTGGCTCGCACTGATCGTGGGAGCATTTTCCCGATATGTGATCGCGATCCGGCTGCTTGCCTTCGTATGCGCGACCAGCGCCGTTGTTGTCGGGTTTTCGCTGGTGAATCTAGCATCGATCTCGCCGATCCTCGCCAGCATGTTATGCGTCGGCGTCATCATCAAGGCATGCACAGGAATTTGCATGCTGCTTCAGCCGAATCATGCCGATTCGTTCGGTACACGATCGCTCGATATCGCGAACACACCGAACTGACGCTCGCCGCTTTCCGCCAGCAATACAAACCTTCAGACCGGAAACCGTTCGATCGCTCCGGCTTTCATATCCGAATCGTCATGGAGATGAGCATGGAAAAATCAGCAGCTATATCGACTTCATTGAACCCCGCCGGGATGAAAACCCGCACGCTGACCTTCGCTCCACTCGAACAACGCGTTGCCGACACGTCATATACGACGACACTAAGGCCGCGACGACGTCTCAATACATGCCCGCATCGGGCACGCGAAGAGGATGCCGGCTCGTCGTTATGTGATCGATCGGAGAATAAGCGAGACTCCGCTCGTAGCAAGAATCTGCGTGTGCATTGCAGCAGGCAACTCGGCCTCGAATTTATCGCCGCTGCACTCATTGACTATCACGCACGACATCCGGAGATTGCGGTGCAGCTTCGCGTTGGCGACGGCGATTCCGACCTGATCCAGCGTGACTTCGATATTTCGATCGTATCGACTCTTTCATTGCCGACCGCACGGTTTGCTCCAGCCGATCTCCCGGACCAACTCGTGCGTGCGGAGATCGCCGAAGACGGTCTGGCCGATCTATTCCAGAGGCATCACCTGTCTGTGCGTTACCATCCGCAGCGCAATGTCGATGCCGCATTGACGACATTCATCGCATTCTTCGTCGGCTACGTAAAACGTGTTCACGATCGGGCGCCGAAATATTGCCCCTTCCCGGTTTGATCTATCCGTGGACGCCCCAAGGTCTCCACAAGCCGAATAAGCCAACTGGCCCCGTCGTTTCCATTCGACTTGGCCGGCTGGCTCATATTGTCGTGACTCCACTGCTCAGCGCGCGGCCGCCGTCGCCTTGCGGAGTTTCGCGACGTCCGCCGCCTGCACGGCCGACGCGCCGTTGTTCCAGCCGGCGCGCATGAACGTCAGCACGTCGGCGATCTGCCGGTCGTTCAACTGGTTCGAGAACGCCGGCATCGGATACGCGGACGGCACGCCATCGATCACGAGCGTCTCGCTGCCGTTCAGCGTCACGTTGATCAGCGACGCGGCATCGGCTTCGAGCACGTTCGGATTGCCGGCGAGCGGCGCAAGCAGCGGCGCGTAGCCGCGCCCGTCCGCGCCGTGGCAATGCAGGCAGTAAGCGTTATACACCTTCGCGCCCGGATCGGCTGCCGGCCGGCTCAGCACGACCTGCGTCGCCTTCGGATCATAGCTGTACGGCGGCGCGCCCGTGCCGCCCGCCGCCGGCAGCGATTTCAGGTAGCGGGAAATCGCCGCCAGATCGTCGTCGGAGAGCGCCTGCGTGCTGTGGTTGATCACGCTGACCATCGAGCCGAACGCGGTCGCATGGCGGTTCGCGCCGGTCTTCAGGAACTGCGCGACCTCGGCCTCGTTCCAGCGCCCGAGCCCCGTGTTGGGCTCGCCGGTCAGGTTCGACGCGAACCAGTTGTCGATCGGCGCGCCCGACAGGAACGCCGCGCCGCCTTCGTCGAGCGCCTTCTCCTGGAAGCCGACGCCGCGCGGCGTGTGGCACGACCCGCAGTGCCCGAGCCCCTGTGCGAGATACGCACCGCGATTCCACACCACGTCCTTGGCCGGCTTGTCGGCATAAGGCGTCGTATCGAGGAACACCATGTTCCACAACGCGAGCGGCCAGCGCATGTTGAGCGGCCACGGGATGTCGGACGGCCGGTTCGCCTGCCTCACCGGTTCGACGCCGTGCATGAAGTATGCGTACAGCGCCTTCACGTCGTCGTCCTTCAGCTTCGCGTACGACGGATACGGCATCGCCGGATACAGGTTGTGACCGTCCTTCGCGACGCCCTTGCGCAGCGCGCCGGCGAACTCGGCTTCCGTATAGCCGCCGATGCCCGTCTCCGGATCGGGCGTGATGTTGGTCGTGTAGATCGCGCCCATCGGCGTGACCATCTTCAGGCCGCCGGCGAACGGCGTGCCGCGCGGCGCGGTGTGGCACGCGACGCAGTCGCCCGCTTTCGCGAGATACGCGCCGCGCGCGACGAGCGCGACGAGCGCGCTGTCGGCCGGTGCCGTCTCAGCATGCGCGGCCGTGCTGGCCAGCAGCGCAGACACGGCGAGCAACGACGTGCCGAGCATCTTCAGGGTGAGGTTTTGCATGTTCGTCGCCTCCCCTCAAGCCGTTTTCAGCTGGTCGCCGACCGGCAGCTTGCGCAGCCGCTTGCCGGTCGCCGCGAAGATCGCGTTCGACAGCGCCGCGGCCGTCGCGGCCGTACCGGGCTCGCCGATCCCGCCCGGCGCTTCGCCGCTTTTCACGAGATGGACCTCGATCGGCGGCGTCTCGTTGATCCGCAGCATCCGGTAGTCGGTGAAGTTGCTCTGCACGACGCGGCCCTCCTCGATCGTGATCTCGCCATACAGCGCGCCCGTGATCCCGAAGATGATGCCGCCCTGCACCTGCGCCTCGATCGTGTTCGGGTTGACGACCATGCCGCAGTCGACCGCGCATACGACGCGCTTCACCTGTACCTCGCCGTTATCCACCGCGACATCGACGACGATCGAGAAGAAGCTGCCGAACGCGTGCATCACCGAGACCCCGCGCCCTTGCCCCGTCGGCAGCGCCGGGCCGCCCCAGCCGGCCGCCTTCGTCGCGACGTCGAGCACGTTGAGCGCGCGCGGCGTCTTGCCGAGCAGCGCGCGGCGGTATTGCACAGGGTCGGTCTTGGTCTGCGCGGCCAGCTCGTCGATGAAGCTCTCGACCACGAACGTGCCGCGCGTCGGGCCGACGCCGCGCCAGAACGCGGTCGGGATGTGGCGCGGCTCCTGGCGCACGTAGTCGACCAGCTGGTTCGGCAGGTCGTACGGCAGCTCGGCCGCGACCTCGACCGCATCGGGATCGACGCCGTGCTGGAACGCCGGCGGCGCGAAGCGCGCCATGATCGACGAACCGACGATCCGGTGCTGCCACGCGATCGGCTTGCCGTTCGCGTCGAGCCCGGCCGAGATCCGGTCGTAGTAGTACGGGCGGTACATGTCGTGCTGGATGTCTTCCTCGCGCGTCCAGACGACCTTCACCGGCGCGTTGACCTGTTTGCCGACCTTCACGGCCTGGCCGATCATGTCCGTCTCGAGCCGCCGGCCGAAGCCGCCGCCGAGCAGGTGGTTATGCACGACGATCTTCTCGGGCGCGAGGCCCGTGAGCTGCTGCACGGTATCGCGCGCCCGCGTCGGCACCTGCGTGCCGACCCAGATCTCGCAGCCGTCGCGGCGCACGTGCACCGTGCAGTTCACCGGTTCCATCGTCGCGTGCGCGAGGAACGGCTGTTCGTAGACGGCGTCGATGCGCGTCTTCGCATTCGCGAACGCCTTGCCGACGTCGCCATCCTTGCGCGCGACCGCGCCCTTGCCGTTCGCCGCGGCCTGCGCGAGATCCGCGACGATGTCCTTCATCGACACCTTCGCGTCCGCGCCTTCATTCCACTTCACGACCAGCGCCGACGCGCCGCGCTTCGCGGCCCACGTGTGATCGCCGACCACCGCCACCGCGTTGTCGACGCGCACGACCTGGCGCACGCCGGGGATCTTCTTCGCGGCCGACTCGTCGACGCTCGCGACCGTGCCGCCGAACACCGGGCTGTTCACGATCACCGCGTACAGCATGCCGGGCAGGCGCACGTCGAGCCCGAACTGGGCGGTGCCGTCGACTTTTTCCGGCGAATCGAGCCGCTTCGCGGGCGTGCCGATCAGCTTGAAATCCGCCGGCTTCTTCAGCGCGACGTCCTTCGGCACCGGCAGCTTTGCGGCGGCGTCGGCGAGCTGGCCGTACGACGCGCGCCGGCCGCTCGGCGGATGCTGCACTTCGCCGTTCGCGGCGCGGCAGGATGCCGGATCGACATTCCATTGTTTCGCGGCCGCCGTGACCAGCAGCGTACGTGCGGTCGCGCCTGCACGGCGCAGCGGTTCCCACGCATAGCGCACCGACGTCGAGCCGCCGGTAAGCTGGCCGCCGAGCAGCGGATCGAGGAACAGCTTCTCGTTCGGTGGCGCATGGTCGAGCGTCACGCTCGACAGCGGCACTTCGAGCTCTTCCGCGATCAGCATCGGCAGCGCCGTATAGACGCCTTGCCCCATCTCGACCTTCGGCATCACCAGCGTGACCTTGCCGGCGC
>NZ_JAAGPE010000447.1:0-5448 GCF_017104605.1 Burkholderia sp. Ac-20384
TGGTCGGCAACAAGCCGGACGGCGAGCGCGTGAACAGCGTCTGGCCGAACGCGGCCTCGAGCGCCGCGACGTGGCGGCCGGCTGTCGGCTGCGTGATGCCGAGCGCGCGCGCCGCGCCCGACAGCGAGCCTTCCGTCAGCACGGCGAGGAAGGTGCGGTAGCGTTCCCAGTTCAGATCGATAGCCATACATAAATGTATAGCTGATCCATTGTGCTCGGCAATTCCTTGTTAGCCGTCGGCGCGCCAGAATGCGTGTCATCACGGAAGTTCATTCAAGGAGAGCGGCAATGACGACCCACGCAGGCGGGACACAACGACAGGCACTCGTGCTCGGTGCGAGCGGCGGAATTGGCGGGGAAGTCGCGCGCCAGTTGCGCGACGCGGGCTGGCAGGTGCGTGCGCTGAAGCGCGGGCTCGACGCCGAGGTCGTGGAGCGCGACGGCATTGCCTGGATGCGCGGCGACGCGATGGACCGCGACGCGGTCGTCCGGGCCGCGCGCGGCTGCAGCGTGATCGTGCATGCGGTGAATCCGCCCGGCTACCGGGACTGGGCCGGGCAGGTGCTGCCGATGATCGACAACACGATCGCGGCGGCGAAGGCGGAGCGGGCCACCGTCGTGTTGCCGGGCACCGTCTACAACTACGGCGCCGATGCGTTTCCGGTCTTGTACGAAGACGCGCCGCAGCATCCGTCGACGCGCAAGGGCGCGATCCGCGTCGAGCTGGAGCGCCGGCTGCAGGATGCGGCCGGGCAGGGCGTTCGCACGATCATCGTGCGCGCCGGCGATTTCTTCGGGCCGAAGCTCACCGGCAACAGCTGGTTTGCGGCGGGGTTCGTCAAGGCCGGGCAGCCGGTGGCGGCCATCAGCGTGCCGGGGCGGGACGGTATCGGGCACCAATGGTCGTATGTGCCGGATGCCGCGCGCTCGATGGTCGAGCTGATCGAGCGGCGCGACACGCTGGAACCGTTCGCGCGCTTTCACCTCGGCGGACATTGGGATGCGGACGGCACGCAGATGGCGGAGGCCGTGCGCCGCGTCGCGCAGCGGCACGGGCTGCGTCCGACGGTGCGCAAGTTCCCGTGGTGGTTCGTGTGGGCGGCGGCGCCGTTCGTCACGACGCTGCGCGAATTGCTCGAGATGCGCTACCTGTGGCGCGAGCCGATCCGGCTCGACAACACGCGGGTGACCGCGGTGCTCGGCCGCGAGCCGGTGACGCCGCTCGACACGGCGGTGGAGGCGACGCTGGCGGGGCTCGGGTGTCTCAAGTGAGCAACGGCGGTCGCGAACGCAAGCGCGTTCTGCTATGATCCGCGCTCCCTTCCTCGACGCTGCTGCAGGAAGGTACCCACGACCGCCGGAATACCGGAGGTCGCGTCGTACCTTTTTCATTTCCAGCAGCGATGTCTACTCTTCCTCGCTTAAAAAAGGCCTTGCAACGGCAAGGCATCCATGTCGACTATCACGCCGGCATCTATCACCTGCGCAATGAACTGACGCAGGCGTCCGTCCTGTTGCCCGAAGCGCTCCCGCTCGAGGAGAAGGCCGTTCAGCAGTTGCTCGCGTTCGCGGCCGTCCGTTCGCCGGATGGCCATCAGCGCGTGTGCAAGGCTTGCGCGACGCCCGATTTTCATCCGGGTGGGGTTGCGCCGGTCGGCTCGATCGTCGCGACCGACGACGCGTTCGTGATTCCCGCCGCGATCGGCACCGATATCAATTGCGGGATGCGTCTCGTCACCACGGGCCTCAAGCGGTCGGCGCTCGCGCCGTTCGAGACGGCCCTCGTCGAGCGGCTGACGCGCGCGATCCTCGCGGATCGGCGCGACGTGCCGGTTGCCAGCGACGCATTCCGCGCGCTGTTCGATGCGGGCCCGGCGGCATTCGTCGATCGCGTTGCGTCGCAGGGGCTCTGGCAGCACGTCGACCGCGACCGCCTCATCGACGAACTGTCGTCGTGCATCGGCCTCGACCGGTTCGACGGCAGCGCGAAATATGCGCCGGACGCACACGTCGGGTCGCGTGAAGTCTTTCGCGATCCTTGCCTCGGCACACCCGGGTCGGGCAATCATTTCGTCGAGCTGCAGGTGGTCGATGCCGTGTTCGACCGGCATGCGGCCTACCGTGCGGGACTCGCGAAGGACGATGTCGTCGTGATGATCCACAGCGGTTCGCGCGATGTCGGCTTCTACGTCGGGCGGCGCTGGATGGACCGGGCGCGCGCGGCGTGGCCGGCCGGCGTCAGGCATCCGGAAAGCGGCCTGTACGGCCTGTCCGGCGAGCTGGCGCGCGAATACCTCGTCGCGATGGGCACGGCTGCGCGCTACGCGTGGCTCAACCGTGTCGTGCTGGCCGAGATGGTGCGCAAGGAACTGGCGGAACTCACCGGCGAGACCCGCTCGGCCCTCGTGGTCGACGTGCCGCACAACGTCGTGCTGCGCGAACACGGGATGAACATCCATCGCAAGGGGGCGACACCCGCTCGCGACGGCGATCTCGCGCTGATTCCCGGATCGATGGGCGATGCGTCGTTTCTCGCGACCGGGCTCGGCCATCCCGACTGGCTGTGGTCATGCAGCCACGGCGCCGGCCGCAGCGTGCGCCGGCAGGCGGTGCGGCGGATGCGCACGGAGCAGGCGCCGGGCACGTGGCGCTGCGTCACGCTGCGCGACGAGCGCCGCATCGAGGAAGCGCCGGAAGCCTACAAGCCGATCGGGCCCGTGATCGATGCGCAGGAGCAGGCCGGCCTCATCCGCAGCGCGGTCCGGCTGAAGCCGTGGGTCACGTTCAAGGCGTGACGGGCGGCCGCGTGCTCCGTGGCCGCTGTCGTTGCGTGCGCCAGGGCGGCGACGCGCCGTCCGCTTTCTCGTGCCTCGGGCTGCGCCCGGGCACGGGGAAGCGTCATCGCGAACCGAAGCCCACGCGGCACAACAATTTTCCACATACCCGGGCGCGTCCGATGAGCATCATGGCGGTCAACGTCGAAAAAGCGAAAACGGGGGTGCAATGTTGCATTTCGGATGGAAAGTGTCGGTTGCGGGCGCAATGATGTTTGCATTGAGCGGGTGTACCAACCTGGTTGGCGTGCTGTATTGCGGCAACTCGCAATTCAACTTTCCGGACTATCACTGCTTTCAGCCGTACTAGCCGGGGCAGGCGCGGCGACAGGACGCTGTCGCGCCCGTGTGCCGCGCGTCATCGTCCGTTATGCCACGACCGGCAGCACTTCCACTGCATAGCGGTGCCGAAGGCTGCGCCCGAGCACCGGGTCGTGCAGTTCCATCTCGAACGCATCGCCGTCGCCCATCGCCGCGATCGCGCCATGCACGGCAACCGTGCCGCCATACATCGCGCTGCGCGCGGGCATCGTGCGGCGGTCGTCGAAGCGCTGCCACAGCCCCTCGGGCGCAAGCAGGCCGCTCACCGCACCGTGCTGGTACGCCGTCCGCTTGCCGTCGCGCGAGATCAGCCACGCGCGCATCTCGATCGCATCCCAGTGATCCGCGACGTCCGCGTAACGCCACGCGTCGCGGCCGAGCGGTTTCGCGCACACCTGCTTCGACACCGCGACGCCGTAGGCTTCGACCTCACGATCCGTATGATCGGAGCCGACGGTCACGAGCGTGCCGGCCGGGCTGTCGACCAGCACGCATTCGATCTCGCCGCCCGAGCGCGCACCGAGCACGCCGATCGATGGTGCCTGCGTGAGCAGCGCGGCCGATACGCGATAGAAGCAGGGCGTGGTCGACGGCGGCGCGACGCCGAGCGCCGCGAGTTCGTCGATGTGTGCCTGGATCGCGGCCGGATCGCGGCCGGCCCAGCCGGCGATCACGACGCGCTCGATCTCGACGTCGACGGTGGCCGGCGCGTGTTGCCGGGAAATCACGTTGAACGACAGGGTTGGCATACGGGTATCCGGTTGAAGTGCGAAGGAATGAAACGGCTGGCCGCGAAGCTCAATCCGCGAGCGGCTGGTGCGCGGTTTCGCGTGCGACGAGGAGCGCGATCGACGTGACGACGAGCGCGGCGGCGACATACAGCGATACGGCCGTCGTCGTGCCCGTCTGCCGGAACAGCGCGGCGATCACGAGCGGCGCGAAGCCGCCGCCGACGATGCCGGCGAGCGTGTACGCGAGCGACGAGCCCGCATAGCGCACACGGGTCGGGAACTGTTCGGTCACGAACGCGCCCTGCGGGCCGTACATCACCGCGTGGATCACGAGGCCGATCGCGACGGCCGCGACGATCGCGCCGGGGCGTGCCGAATCGAGCAGGGTGAAGAACGCGAACGCCCACACGATGCCGGCAAGCGCGCCGGCGAGATACACGGGCCGGCGGCCGAAGCGGTCGGACAGCGCACCGAAGAACGGCACCGCGAGCGCGTTGCAGGCCGTGCCGATCATCACGGCCGTCAGTGCGACGGGGCGCGACAGGTGCAGCACGGTCGTCACGTAGGTGAGCGTGAACACGACGATCAGCGCATACAGCACGTCCGAACCGATCCGCGACCCGCCCGCGATCAGCAGGCGTTTCCAGTGGACCTTCAGCACGTCGGCGACGGGCACCTCGGCGGTCGCGTGCGATTCGGCGAGTTGCTCGAACTGCGGCGTTTCGTCGACGCCGCGCCGCAGCCAGAAACCGAACACGACGAGCAGCGCGCTGGCCGCGAACGGCACGCGCCAGCCCCATGACAGGAAATCGCCCGACGTGGTAGACAGCGTCACGAGCGCGATGCAGCCGGTGCCGAGCAGCGTGCCGAACGACGGGCCGATCTGCGTCCACGATGCGGACAGCCCGCGCCGCTTCTGGTCGCCGTGCTCGACCGACAGCAGCACCGCGCCGGCCCATTCGCCGCCGAGCGCGACGCCCTGCACGAAGCGCAGCGCGACGAGCAGGATCGGGCTCAGGATGCCGGCTTGCGCATAGGTCGGCAGCGCACCCATCAGCGCGGTCGTCACACCCATCAGCACGAGCGTGAGCATCAGCACCGCGCGGCGGCCGATGCGGTCGCCGAGATTGCCGAACACGAAGCCGCCGAGCGGGCGCGACACGTAGCCGACCGCATAGGTCGAGAACGCGAGGATCGTGCCGGCCAGCGGATCGACCGACGGGAAGAACAGGTGGTTGAAGACGAGCGCGGCGAGCGTGTTGTAGATCGTGAAGTCGTACCACTCGAGCGACGTGCCGATCATGCTCGCGGTCGCGAGTCGGCTGGTGCGGACGCGGTGGGGCGCGTGGGCGGCGGGCTGGGCGAGAGTGCTCATGGTGTCGGGCATGTCGTGACGGGAACGGGATGAGGCGCCGGGCCGGTGCGCTGGCGTGCGTCGTGCCTGCGGTGCGGCCGGCGTGGGCGATCAGGCGGGCAGCGCGGCGGCAGCAGCGGGCTCGGTTTCGACGTCGCTGCGCGTTGCATGCAGCGGTGCGGCGGCGCGCCACAGCAGGTCGAAGGTG
>NZ_JAAGPE010000448.1:0-5531 GCF_017104605.1 Burkholderia sp. Ac-20384
AATTTAATCCGGACATATGCGAATTGACGACTTTATTTTGGTAAGACCGTCAATAAAGTCGTCAATTCAGGGTCCGGATGCCTAGATCGGCGGGGATTCTGGAGTGACAGATTTATTTTGCTCTACGCCTGTCGCTGCGGATCGTCACCGTGCTTATGACGGTCAATCAGGAAAATCGCAGCTGCCGCACAGGTGTTCTTCGCCAGAATCCCGAACGCTGCATCGAGGGGCGCGAAATTTGTCGACGCGCCGTGCGCGGTACCGAAGTGCGTGCGCAGCGCGGCCGCCCCTCCGCATATGGAGGTCACGCCCCCCAACAACTGCTTCAGATCGGGTTGTAACTCCGGCAGCTTCGGAAGGTTCAGAGAATTGACGCACGCCTTCAGGAGCGGCGACAGCGACTTGTCCTTGGGCAGAGAGACGCCGCGCTCGATCAGGATCGCCGTACAAACAGACTCCAGCATGGTGGTGGCACGAGTGAGCGCGTCAGCCGTGTCCTGGTGCGTGGCGTCGAGCGCCGCTTGCCAGTTTTTCGTGACTGCTTCGTTGTTAAGCTCCGACAAGCTCGTAGTCATCTGCGCCTCAATCTCTCCCGAATCGGCGGCTAGAATGCCGTCGAGTTCTGCATGGGACTGATCAACCTGCCCCTGCCGCTTGTTCAACTCGGCGCCAAGATTGGCTAACAGCGATTGCAGCTGCTCGGGTGCCAACAGTCGGTCGATCCACGTCTGCGAACAGTTGGCCAGCGTCTTCGATCGATAGCTGCGCTGGTCTTCTGTCGTGCCCATCGCATAGTCCTGCAGATCGTCATCGGTATGTCGGAAAAGCACCCGAATCTCCTCGCCGTCATAGCAAAGACGCCCGTAGACGCCTTCGTCGGGGGCGTCGTACTCCAGCATCGTGTCGTCGCCGCTTGCGTAGATCTCGTCTTTGCCAAATGCGGCGTTCAGGTCGTCCCCCAACCGCTTGGCCTTTTCGTAGAGCGCGGCCTTCTTCGCCTGGATTTCTTTGTGCTGGGCTGCCAGCGCCTTGATCGTATTGTTCATCGTCATCACTTCGCCAGTGGGCACTTTGCATAAACTAGCGCATCGAGCTGCGCGTCGATCCATGTGTCGTAGTCGGCCGCGATCTCACCTCCCTCGACATCGCTCACACGCGCCGGTCGTTCCGAGAACTCGCCGTGCGTCACGGCCTAGCGTGCGCCGAGATAGTCGGTGCAAGTCGCGAACGAGGCCAGTAGCTCGGCATGCTTCGGCGTCACAGGCGTTGCAGAGACCATCGTTGCGAGCACGTCGATCTGGTGTACGTATTCCTTGCGCATCACGGGACTCCGTTTAGTTCGCAAGCGCTGCACCGACCGGGCAGGTAAATCAGCGTGCCGATGAGGCAAATGACCGAATTCGAGCGGGTCATCTGGTCTTCGCATTCGGATTGGTGTGCAGGCTCATTACGGCGTGGGCCAGTCCGCGCCGTGCTCGCGCACATCGTCAGGGTAGTCTGGCGACATTCGACGCCACACGTGCGGGATCTTCGCGGCGTCGAGCTTCTGCTTGATTTCCGGCCATTTCTCGGACCGCAGGATATAGCCCACGACGGGATCCGGAGGCGTCGCCAGGCTAGGGAACTGCATTTCGCCGGCCGCGCGAAGTCCGATTCGCAACGCAGCAGTGAGGCGTACCTGCAGTCCATAGTTGACGAGATCGTAGGGCACGCGCTGCTCGACATGGATAACGTTCGCGAACGCGAATGTCACGCGCTCGCCGATCCGGAAGCCCTGATAGTGGTCGCCAACGTCGCCGTCGACGAATTCGGTGACTTGCGCACCGTAGGTGTCGGGCGCAAGGAGGCGCTCTCGCCCAAGGTCTGGGGTCACGGTTGCGCGAAGCAACGGCCCAACCATTGGCTGCAGCTCGACGACGTCACCCGCCTCAATCGTGTCACGCCGGACGTCACGCTGCGTGTCCCAGCCGCGGGTCGCGTCACCCACGACCTGCATGAAATCGATCGGATGCCGTGCGCCCCATACGCGCAGCAGCAGTTCCCACGTGATCAGCGGCATTTCGCTATCGCCGGCTTCGAAACGTTGATACTGGCGCTCGGTCAGGCTCAGCAACGTAGCCATCTGAATCTGCGTGCGGTTGCTGCGCTCCCGCAATTTGCGCAGCATTTCGGCCGTCGGCCGATCAGACGCATTGGACGGAAAGAGATTGGACATCGGGCGCTCCTCCAAGGACGAAGAAATGTCGTCCTTGTCATCATAGCACGACATTTTTTCAGGTCAAGGCCCGCCGAGCGCCGACCATACCGTACTGGCCGTGCCGAGCAGTACTGCCGCCGCAGTCCAGCGCGCAGCGATCTGATTCAGCCGCCCCATCTCGCGATTCGCGTCGACAATCGCGTTCCAGTTCGTCTCAGCCGCATGCGAAACCGCCTCGGTCGCCTTCTCCTGTCGGTACGCGTACCAGCCGGGCTTAAGCTCCGACACGACGGGTTCGCGCGCCATCGGATCGTTCTAGTCGGTTGGCCCGAACGGCACTGCGGGCGGACGACGGAACTCGTCCCGTGCAGACCGGAACCAGTACCGCGCGCCCGCCATGCCTGTCCCGAAGGCGGCCACGGCCAGCACAATCGTCCCGTAGCTGATGCACGTCTATGGTTCTCCTGCAGGTTGAAATCGTACTCACGCCGCGGCCGTCATCGCTGTTCCGTGCGAACAGTCAACGTGCGGACAAACAGTTCTGCCCACTTCAGTACGTCGAACACCAACGGCTTCAGGATCGGCTTGCTGCCGTGCACGTCACCCATCTTCGCGCGAAGTGTCTGCATCACGTAGGCCCCCTGATTCAGGGCTCCTTTGAAATTCTGCGCCAGTCTCGCAGCGGCCTCGGCATCCCACCCGAGTTCGCAAAGCGGCGCCTCAAGCTCGACCACGGCAGCGAGCGCGCGGTTGCAGCCTTCCTGGAAGGATTTGGCCGGTTCTCCCAATCCGTACTCGTCGTAGACCGCCTCTACGGCTGTGTCCACCGCGCCGCAGGCCGCCGCAATGGCTCCGCCCAAGTCACCATCGCGGAAGCGCTGCGCGGCCTTCGCCAGCCCGGCGCGCGACGCGTCCGGCAGACTGGCCATCTCGATCGGATCGAACAGCTCGACGGGAATCAGGTGAGCGTCGAGCAACCCCCAGCCGTGGCGGGCGAGCCGTTCCTCCAACTCGTCGCGCAGATTCGGCCGGCGCTTCAGGATCTCTTCGGCCACGATGACCACAACCCGCTTTGCGTCGGCTGGCGCCTCTTCGCCGAGGAGACTGTCGACGGCGGACAGCAAATGGTCCTTGGTGATGCCATTCCCGGGTTTCTGTTGAAGGGCGGCCAGCCGGGTGGGATCCAGACCGGCGATACCGACGACGGTCCTGATGTCGGAGAAGCTCAGCTGAGCGAGGCTGGCGCGTACCGTGCCCCATGCGGCGCTGGTTGTCGGCATCGTCTAACTCCTTGGCACGGTCAGCGGTCCGGATGACCGAATAGATGGCCCGCTCCATGCGGGGCGGGCCGGATTGGAAGCCTTTAGCGTGACCGTATCGGAATCAGGGCTGGTCGGCCACAGGGGCGGTCCCTGCAGCCGTTACGTCGCGCGGCTCACAGGGGGCCACCCGCGCAGTTGCGTGAGCAACAGCAGAAGCATCAGGACGGATACCACCCGGCCCCGCCAATCGTCTGGCATGGGACACCTCGCTACACATCGTCCGTCCGGGTTGCCCGCCGGCCGGTTTCGGGGCAGGTCGCGGATCGGCCTGCATTCCGTATAACCAACGGCCGCGCATTTTCGACGCTGATTCGCAAGAAATTCGTTAAGCCTAGGGTTTGCACCTAGTTTGTACCCCGCCCAGGGTCAAAGCGCACTAGTAGGGATTTTGCACATTGATTCGCTTATCGCGAATACACCTCAGCGGCACTGAAAGTACCAAAAGAAAACCCGGCCGGAGCCGGGCATTTCTTCAAATGATAATGACGGCGCCAGGCGCCAGGCGCGGTGCGGGCTGCGCTCCCTGCACAGCTGCAGCAACGGCTGGTTGCGCAGCCAAAGGGGCTGGAAACGGCCAGATAGATGACTGGATCGCCTGGAGCGCAGCGGGTGTGGTGGGCGCCAGCACTTCGTGCAATCCGGTACGACCGTTTCCGAGCACGGCAAAATGGCGATGGATTTCGCGCCAGCCCCAGTCGTCGTGCGCGTGGAACCGTCGGTAGATCCAGTAGACGATGCTATCGGCCAGCTGGATCAGACGCGTCGACTTCGAGTCAGCGAACATCGGCACCTCAGCGAAATTTCGCAAGCGGCCGTTCGCGTGCCCGACAGTCTTGAAGGTCTGGTGCAGCACCTGCATGTCCTTCTCTTCCTGCGTGCGCTTGCGATCCAGCACAAAGATCCCGCGCTGCGGGTCGTTGTAGCGTTGGTAGCGATACGCGAGAAAGTCGTCAAACTTGGTTGCGAGCACTTCGTAGCAGTATGGCAAGACATCCGCAGTGCGCAGGAACTGATTCTGCTCAACAACGGCTGCAAACACTTTCGGCCGCTTGACGTCCAGGAGCCGGATGACGTCGGCTGACGCCTGCGCCCGCTCTGCTGGTGTGAATTTCTCCCACCCTTCCTTGCCGCTTCGCATCGGCCCTGCGTGCAACTCGAGATATTGGCCGATTTGTTGCTGATAACGATCCGCGATTGCGTCCAGTTCGCGCTCAAGCCAGTGCGTCTGCCGTTCGAAGACCGCGACACCGCCGAGCACGAAGAAAGGGGTATTCGGATCGCCGGGGGACCCGGATTCGTCCAGATACGACAGATACATGCGACCTGCCTCGCGACAAAATGAAAACGGGCCGCACTGGGTGCGGCCCGCTGGGAATTGGTAAGCCGGGTGGAACAAGCGTCCAACGCGCTGCATAAACGGGTCAGCACTCCCGACTCAGGGAACGAAGCCTAGCAAAATATTGCCAAGCTGTCCAACTAAATAGTGATCAGGCCTTGGTTTTTCAAGGGTGCCGGATATTTCAGAACAGGGCGAACTGTCTTGAGGAGGTTCACAAACATGGACCACCAAATTCGCGGCGACGTAGCGATCCGAGTGAGCGACAGCAACTCCGGTCGGGGACCGTGGACGAGAAGTCCACGGGCACTGTACGTGATTCATCGGACGGTTGCAAACGCCTCGCCGCAGCGACATCCGGGTTCGTTGAACGCGTCAGTCAGAGATCGGATCGTGGCGCGCCGGCCGGCCGCCGGGTCTCTCATGTCACCTCGACGATCGACGCATTGGTTGGGCGCGGAAAACGCCTCTCGTAAATCGATCGGCCGCCGTTGGCCTGCACGTCAGCAGCCAGACGAGCGTGATCATCGGTTGCCACGCAGGATGTCTCGAAATGAAGGGTAACATAGCCCTTTATATGAACGCCTCCCGTTTGCGAAGGGTTTTCGTGTGCTCTGACTACGACAGGATGGGTTGCAGCTTTATATCCGGGCTTGTTGCAGCCTGATACGCTGCG
>NZ_JAAGPE010000449.1:0-5496 GCF_017104605.1 Burkholderia sp. Ac-20384
AAAAAAGTTGTTGACGAAATGCGAAACACGGTTCATAATCTCGCTTCTCTGCTGCTGAAAACGCAGCGCTGCTGAGAAACACGAAGTTCCTCGCAGAAACGCTCTTTAAAAATTAACAGCCGATAAGTGTGGGCGCTTGATGGAAGCGAGCTGATCCTCGGATCAGATAGCGAAAGTATCAAGAGTCTCACACTAAAGTAAGTCAGGTTTATGAAGCAATTCATATTCCTGTCAGCTTTGAGTGAGCGACCGGTTCTTAACTGAACCGAAAACAGTAACAGGTTTAAACTGAAGAGTTTGATCCTGGCTCAGATTGAACGCTGGCGGCATGCCTTACACATGCAAGTCGAACGGCAGCACGGGTGCTTGCACCTGGTGGCGAGTGGCGAACGGGTGAGTAATACATCGGAACATGTCCTGTAGTGGGGGATAGCCCGGCGAAAGCCGGATTAATACCGCATACGATCTACGGATGAAAGCGGGGGACCTTCGGGCCTCGCGCTATAGGGTTGGCCGATGGCTGATTAGCTAGTTGGTGGGGTAAAGGCCTACCAAGGCGACGATCAGTAGCTGGTCTGAGAGGACGACCAGCCACACTGGGACTGAGACACGGCCCAGACTCCTACGGGAGGCAGCAGTGGGGAATTTTGGACAATGGGCGAAAGCCTGATCCAGCAATGCCGCGTGTGTGAAGAAGGCCTTCGGGTTGTAAAGCACTTTTGTCCGGAAAGAAATCCTTGGCCCTAATACGGTCGGGGGATGACGGTACCGGAAGAATAAGCACCGGCTAACTACGTGCCAGCAGCCGCGGTAATACGTAGGGTGCGAGCGTTAATCGGAATTACTGGGCGTAAAGCGTGCGCAGGCGGTTTGCTAAGACCGATGTGAAATCCCCGGGCTCAACCTGGGAACTGCATTGGTGACTGGCAGGCTAGAGTATGGCAGAGGGGGGTAGAATTCCACGTGTAGCAGTGAAATGCGTAGAGATGTGGAGGAATACCGATGGCGAAGGCAGCCCCCTGGGCCAATACTGACGCTCATGCACGAAAGCGTGGGGAGCAAACAGGATTAGATACCCTGGTAGTCCACGCCCTAAACGATGTCAACTAGTTGTTGGGGATTCATTTCCTTAGTAACGTAGCTAACGCGTGAAGTTGACCGCCTGGGGAGTACGGTCGCAAGATTAAAACTCAAAGGAATTGACGGGGACCCGCACAAGCGGTGGATGATGTGGATTAATTCGATGCAACGCGAAAAACCTTACCTACCCTTGACATGGTCGGAATCCCGCTGAGAGGTGGGAGTGCTCGAAAGAGAACCGGCGCACAGGTGCTGCATGGCTGTCGTCAGCTCGTGTCGTGAGATGTTGGGTTAAGTCCCGCAACGAGCGCAACCCTTGTCCTTAGTTGCTACGCAAGAGCACTCTAAGGAGACTGCCGGTGACAAACCGGAGGAAGGTGGGGATGACGTCAAGTCCTCATGGCCCTTATGGGTAGGGCTTCACACGTCATACAATGGTCGGAACAGAGGGTTGCCAACCCGCGAGGGGGAGCTAATCCCAGAAAACCGATCGTAGTCCGGATTGCACTCTGCAACTCGAGTGCATGAAGCTGGAATCGCTAGTAATCGCGGATCAGCATGCCGCGGTGAATACGTTCCCGGGTCTTGTACACACCGCCCGTCACACCATGGGAGTGGGTTTTACCAGAAGTGGCTAGTCTAACCGCAAGGAGGACGGTCACCACGGTAGGATTCATGACTGGGGTGAAGTCGTAACAAGGTAGCCGTATCGGAAGGTGCGGCTGGATCACCTCCTTTCCAGAGCTATCTCGCAAAGTTGAGCGCTCACGCTTATCGGCTGTAAATTTAAAGACAGACTCAGGGGTCTGTAGCTCAGTCGGTTAGAGCACCGTCTTGATAAGGCGGGGGTCGTTGGTTCGAATCCAACCAGACCCACCACCGTCTTGACTGGCGGTACACCCTGAGGAATATCTGTACATGGGGGCATAGCTCAGCTGGGAGAGCACCTGCTTTGCAAGCAGGGGGTCGTCGGTTCGATCCCGTCTGCCTCCACCAATCACCAACGCTAAGGGCTTGGTTCAGACGCTGAACCGAGAATTTTGCATTGGCGATTGAGCCAGTCAGATGATATGAGTAAAACCATATCGGCTGTCGTTCTTTAACAATCTGGAAGAAGTAAGTAATTTGGATAGCGGAAGCGTCTATGAGATGGACGTGAAAACTATCCGGGTTGTGATTGTATCGATGTATCTCAAGATGATTCGAACTCTATGTTTGACTCAATTGGAATACGGCACAACGCGAGAACTCAACCTGTAACGAGACAGACTCGTTATAGGGTCAAGCGAACAAGTGCATGTGGTGGATGCCTTGGCGATCACAGGCGATGAAGGACGCGGTAGCCTGCGAAAAGCTACGGGGAGCTGGCAAACAAGCTTTGATCCGTAGATGTCCGAATGGGGAAACCCACTCCTTTTGGAGTATCCATGGCTGAATACATAGGCCATGCGAAGCGAACGCGGTGAACTGAAACATCTAAGTAACCGCAGGAAAAGAAATCAACCGAGATTCCCAAAGTAGTGGCGAGCGAAATGGGATGAGCCTTGCACTCTTTATTTGTATTGTTAGCCGAACGCTCTGGAAAGTGCGGCCATAGCAGGTGATAGCCCTGTAGGCGAAAACAGTATGAAAGAACTAGGTGTGCGACAAGTAGGGCGGGACACGTGAAATCCTGTCTGAAGATGGGGGGACCATCCTCCAAGGCTAAATACTCGTGATCGACCGATAGTGAACCAGTACCGTGAGGGAAAGGCGAAAAGAACCCCGGGAGGGGAGTGAAATAGATCCTGAAACCGCATGCATACAAACAGTCGGAGCCTCGTAAGGGGTGACGGCGTACCTTTTGTATAATGGGTCAGCGACTTACGTTCAGTAGCAAGCTTAACCGTATAGGGCAGGCGTAGCGAAAGCGAGTCCGAATAGGGCGTTCAGTTGCTGGGCGTAGACCCGAAACCAAGTGATCTATCCATGGCCAGGATGAAGGTGCGGTAACACGTACTGGAGGTCCGAACCCACTAACGTTGAAAAGTTAGGGGATGAGCTGTGGATAGGGGTGAAAGGCTAAACAAACTTGGAAATAGCTGGTTCTCTCCGAAAACTATTTAGGTAGTGCCTCGTGTCTCACCTTCGGGGGTAGAGCACTGTCATGGTTGGGGGGTCTATTGCAGATTACCCCGCCATAGCAAACTCCGAATACCGAAGAGTGCAATCACGGGAGACAGACATCGGGTGCTAACGTCCGGTGTCAAGAGGGAAACAACCCAGACCGCCAGCTAAGGTCCCCAAATATAGCTAAGTGGGAAACGAAGTGGGAAGGCTAAAACAGTCAGGAGGTTGGCTTAGAAGCAGCCACCCTTTAAAGAAAGCGTAATAGCTCACTGATCGAGTCGTCCTGCGCGGAAGATGTAACGGGGCTAAGCTATATACCGAAGCTGCGGATGCGTGCTTTGCACGCATGGTAGGAGAGCGTTCTGTAAGCCTGCGAAGGTGTCTCGGAAGGGATGCTGGAGGTATCAGAAGTGCGAATGCTGACATGAGTAGCGATAAAGGGGGTGAAAGGCCCCCTCGCCGTAAGCCCAAGGTTTCCTACGCAACGTTCATCGGCGTAGGGTGAGTCGGCCCCTAAGGCGAGGCAGAAATGCGTAGCTGATGGGAAGCAGGTCAATATTCCTGCACCATTGTTAGATGCGATGGGGGGACGGATCGCGGAAGGTTGTCCGGGTGTTGGAAGTCCCGGTCGCTGCATTGGAGAAGGCGCTTAGGCAAATCCGGGCGCGGAATTCAAGGGTGTGGCGCGAGCTCCTTAGGGAGCGAAGCAATTGGAAGTGGTTCCAAGAAAAGCCTCTAAGCTTCAGTCTAACGATGACCGTACCGCAAACCGACACAGGTGGGCGAGATGAGTATTCTAAGGCGCTTGAGAGAACTCGGGAGAAGGAACTCGGCAAATTGGTACCGTAACTTCGGGATAAGGTACGCCCTTGTAGCTTGATGCCCCTGCGGGCAAAGGGTGAAGGGGTTGCAATAAACTGGTGGCTGCGACTGTTTAATAAAAACACAGCACTCTGCAAACACGAAAGTGGACGTATAGGGTGTGACGCCTGCCCGGTGCCGGAAGATTAAATGATGGGGTGCAAGCTCTTGATTGAAGTCCCGGTAAACGGCGGCCGTAACTATAACGGTCCTAAGGTAGCGAAATTCCTTGTCGGGTAAGTTCCGACCTGCACGAATGGCGTAACGATGGCCACACTGTCTCCTCCCGAGACTCAGCGAAGTTGAAGTGTTTGTGATGATGCAATCTACCCGCGGCTAGACGGAAAGACCCCATGAACCTTTACTGTAGCTTTGCATTGGACTTTGAACCGATCTGTGTAGGATAGGTGGGAGGCTATGAAACCGGAACGCTAGTTTCGGTGGAGCCGTCCTTGAAATACCACCCTGGTTTGTTTGAGGTTCTAACCTTGGCCCGTGATCCGGGTCGGGGACAGTGCATGGTAGGCAGTTTGACTGGGGCGGTCTCCTCCCAAAGCGTAACGGAGGAGTACGAAGGTACGCTAGGTACGGTCGGAAATCGTGCTGATAGTGCAATGGCATAAGCGTGCTTAACTGCGAGACCGACAAGTCGAGCAGGTGCGAAAGCAGGTCATAGTGATCCGGTGGTTCTGTATGGAAGGGCCATCGCTCAACGGATAAAAGGTACTCTGGGGATAACAGGCTGATACCGCCCAAGAGTTCATATCGACGGCGGTGTTTGGCACCTCGATGTCGGCTCATCTCATCCTGGGGCTGTAGCCGGTCCCAAGGGTATGGCTGTTCGCCATTTAAAGAGGTACGTGAGCTGGGTTTAAAACGTCGTGAGACAGTTTGGTCCCTATCTGCCGTGGGCGTTGGATATTTGAAGGGGGCTGCTCCTAGTACGAGAGGACCGGAGTGGACGAACCTCTGGTGTACCGGTTGTCACGCCAGTGGCATCGCCGGGTAGCTATGTTCGGAAGAGATAACCGCTGAAAGCATCTAAGCGGGAAACTCGCCTTAAGATGAGATATCCCTGGGGACTAGATCCCCTTGAAGGGTCGTTCGAGACCAGGACGTTGATAGGTCAGGTGTGTAAGCGCAGTAATGCGTTCAGCTAACTGATACTAATTGCCCGTAAGGCTTGATCCTATAACAAGTCTGTCTCGCGCTGAACACAGCGCGTCGGACTGGTTGATTCTCGTGTGTGATACACACAACTCAAAATTACTGCTTCTTCCAAGATTGGTTGTGCTGCGAAGCCAGCACAACAACCCTCTTTGCCTGATGACCATAGCGAGTCGGTCCCACCCCTTCCCATCCCGAACAGGACCGTGAAACGACTCTACGCCGATGATAGTGCGGATTCCCGTGTGAAAGTAGGTAATCGTCAGGCTCCCTAAGCCA
>NZ_JAAGPE010000044.1:0-233 GCF_017104605.1 Burkholderia sp. Ac-20384
TGCCTACACTACTGGAGTGGCCTTCTATGCGTGCTTAGTGGGTGTCTGTTTGGTGTGGTGTGTCGTCTCCGCGTGGATTAGTGGACGGTTATTCGCACGAAGGTGACGGTTCCCTCCTTGATACGTAACTCGTTTACACTTGACAATGTGTCTGTTCTCTCGGTATGCTATCCGTGAGTGTTTTATCATCCATAGTTTTTCTAACCTTCCTTCTCTTGTTTTTTTTTTTTTCT
>NZ_JAAGPE010000045.1:0-48328 GCF_017104605.1 Burkholderia sp. Ac-20384
CGGACGCACCATGCTGCGCGACTGCCGCACCGCCCGATGCAGCGGCGGGCGCGGACGCTGCCGCCGCACCGGACGCTGCCGATGCAGCGGATGCACCGGCCGGCACGAGTGCCGCGCCTGTCGCATCGAGCGCCGGCACGGTCAGCGTCGCGCCGACCTTCAGGCGGCTCGCGTCGTGCTTCATGAACGCCTGCGGATTGGCGTCGAACAGTGCGCGGCCGGCGCGCGCGAGCACACCGGGATCGCGCGACTGCGTGGCCGCTTTCGCGATGTCGTTCAGCGACTGGCCCGGCTGGACCGTCACGGTAAGCGGCACTGCGTCGCCGGTAGCGGACGCCGGCGTTTCGCCGGTGCCGGCCGCCCAGGCCGATGCGGTTGCGCCGAGCGCCAGGATCGCCAGCGCGCCACGCACGGCGCGCGACAGACGGGACTGACGCGGAAACAAGGAAATTCGGGACATCGTTGGCTCTATCGCCGCGCGCGGGCGCGGCTCGGATTCGCGGTTGAAAGCGTCAATAAAGTTGCCGCAGAAATGCAAAAGCGTCGCGTGGAACGCGACGCTTTCGGCGGGTCTGTGCGTCGTAACCGCGTAGTTTACTTCACGCGATCGGGTTCGGGCCGAATTCATCGCCGATGGGTGCAACCTGCCGCTCTCGCACATCGGCGCACCCTGCGACCGGGCCGCGCCGATGCCCCGGTGCGCACGCCGAGACCAGCGCCCGCGATCGATCGGAAGCACGCCTCCCGCAGTTGAAAAAAAGCCCGACGCATCGCATCCGGAACGATGGCCGCGGCGTTTGCTCGCTCGCCGGGTGGCTGCACAACCGGAGGCGCGATGCCGCGCCACGACCGGAAAATCGTGCACATTTGCTCAATAATTCGCGCCGCCCGCCGTTAATGGATTAACAACCGACAATAAAAATAAATCCCGCCACCCGCCAATCCCATTCAAATAAATTTCAATTGATCGATAAGAGGCCAATTCCCCTCTCTGATCGTCGAATTGAACATTTCCGCCTCGAAACCCCCGCCACACAAGGCTTCCAAGTCTGACCACCGCCTCATTGGTCATACGAAATCAATCATTTCGACAGCAATTCAATTACATTACACAAAATTACACAGACCAAATAATTGCCGTCGCTAGGATCGTCTTCAAACAAGAATCGGCGCAGTTCGACCATCGCACTCGCAACCGCCGTAAAAGCGGGCACGCGGTCGGCCGGGTTGACGCCGTGAGGTGCCAGGGAGGCATCGCGCAGTCGCACGACTGCATTTATTCACCAGCTCGTTACGGGGATCGAACATGGGCTATCAACAGGGTTTGAGCGGGTTGGCCGGCGCGGCGAACCATCTCGACGTGATCGGCAACAACATCGCGAACGCAAACACGGTTGGCTTCAAGCAGGGTCGCGCGAACTTCGCCGACATGTACGCGAATTCGGTCGCGACGTCGACCAACACGCAGATCGGCATCGGCACGCGGCTCACGTCGGTGCAGCAACAATTTGGCCAGGGGACGATCAACTCGACGAAGTCGTCGCTCGACATCGCGATCAACGGCAACGGCTTCTTCCAGATGTCGAACAACGGCGTGACGACGTACTCGCGTGACGGTGTATTTCACCGCGACAAGAGCGGCGCCATCGTCGACGCACAAAACCGCAACCTGATGGGCTATGCGGCAGGCCCGGGCGGCGCGATCAACACCGCGGCGACCGTGCCGCTGCAGGCGCCGACCAGCAACATCTCGCCGCAGGCGACGACGAAGATCACCGGCCAGTTCAACCTGAACTCGCAGGACAAGGTGCCGGCCAAGACGCCGTTCAACGCGGGCGACAACACCACGTACAACTACAATTCGTCGATCCAGGTGTACGACTCGCTCGGCGGCGCGCAACAGGTCTCGATGTATTTCACGAAGAACGCAGCCGGCACCTGGCAGGCCTATGCGGGCGTGCAAGGCCAGACGCCGACGAATCTCGGCACCGTCACGTTCGACGCATCGGGCCGGATCAGCTCGACGACGTCGGCCGCCACCGGCCAACCGACGCCGAGCCTCGGCCAATTCGCGTTCTCGATCCCCAACGCGTCGGGCGGCGCCAATCCGCAAAACCTGACGCTCGACCTGGGCGGCACGACGCAGTTCGGCGGAAAGAGCGGCGTGAACAATCTCGCACAGGACGGCTTCGCGAGCGGCACGCTGACGACGTTCTCGATCGGCACCGACGGCAAGCTGACCGGCAATTACTCGAACGGCCAGAGTGCGGTGCTCGGCCTGATCGCGCTCGCGAACTTCAACAACCCGAACGGGCTCGAGAACATCGGCGGCAACCAGTATGTGGAAACCGCCGCGTCGGGCGTGCCGCAGATCTCCGCGCCGGGCAGCACGAACCACGGCACGCTGCAGGGGAGCGCGCTGGAAAACTCGAACGTCGACCTGACGACCGAGCTTGTGAACCTGATCAAGGCGCAGCGCGACTACCAGGCCAACGCGCAGACGATCAAGACGCAACAGACCGTCGACCAGACGCTCCTGAACATGCGCTGACCCGCACATGAAAAACGCGCCGCGCCAGCCTCGATATCGTCGAGGCCGACGCGGCGCGCCATCTTGTGCACCACGGCCCGCGTCTCGCGGGCCGGACACGCAACTTACTTGTCGAGCAGGATGCGCAGCATGCGGCGCAGCGGCTCGGCCGCGCCCCACAGCAGCTGGTCGCCGACCGTGAACGCCGACAGGTATTCACCGCCCATCGCGAGCTTGCGCAGGCGACCGACCGGCACCGTCAGCGTGCCCGTGACGTTCGCCGGCGACAGGTCGCGCATCGACGCTTCACGCTCGTTCGGCACAACCTTCACCCAGTCGTTCGCGGATGCGAGGATGCCGTTGATCTCGTCGAGCGGCACGTCCTTGTTCAGCTTGATCGTCAGCGCCTGCGAGTGGCAGCGCATCGCGCCGATCCGCACGCACAGACCGTCGACCGGGATCGACCCCGGCTCGCCCATGCCAGGCTTGCCGAGGATCTTGTTGGTTTCCGCGCCGCCCTTCCACTCTTCCTTCGACATCCCGTTGCCGAGATCCTTGTCGATCCACGGGATCAGCGAACCGGCGAGCGGCACGCCGAAGTTGCTCGTCGGCATCGCATCGCTGTTCATCGCGGCCAGCACACGGCGGTCGATGTCGAGGATCGCGGAAGCCGGATCGGCGAGTTGCTCCTTCACCGCGCCGTTCAGCGTGCCCATCTGCGACAGCAGCTCGCGCATGTTCTGCGCGCCCGCGCCCGATGCGGCCTGGTAGGTCATCGCCGTCATCCAGTCGACGAGGTTCTCGCGGAACAGGCCGCCGAGTGCCATCAGCATCAGGCTGACCGTGCAGTTGCCGCCGATGAAGTTCTTCGTGCCCTTGACGAGCGCGTCCTTGATCACGTCGAGGTTGACCGGATCGAGAATGATGACCGCGTCGTCCTTCATCCGCAGCGACGATGCCGCATCGATCCAGTAGCCGTTCCAGCCCGCCGCGCGCAGCTTCGGGAACACGTCGTTCGTGTAGTCGCCGCCCTGGCACGTGATGATCACGTCGCACTTCTTCAGCTCGTCGACGTTGGTCGCGTCCTTGAGCGTAGTCTCGTTTTTCGCGAACGACGGCGCTTTGCCGCCCGTGTTGCTGGTGCTGAAAAACACCGGTTCGATCAGGTCGAAATCGCCCTCTTCCTGCATGCGCTGCATCAGGACGCTGCCGACCATGCCGCGCCAACCTACGAGACCTACGTTCATGACTAACCCTTTGATGGAGCTTCCCCGCCATTTCCGTCCCCGGTGTGACCGCGCGGGGAAATAGGCGGGCACGACGGACGATCAGCGTTTAATGATCGTTTTCGTGGTAATGGTTTTCGTGATGACGATGGCGCGCGCACCCGCACGGGCAATGTTGCCGTGGAGTTTCAAGACCGGGGAGATCAGGGAAAAATGCGCCATCGTTCGAGTCTACACAAAGCCGGTGGCCCGCACAACGGCCAACCGTATGCGAACCGGCCGATTTCGCGGCCCGTTCGCACCCTTTCTACATGATTGCGTTACAGCGCCGCGACCACCGCGTCGCCCATCGCCGTCGTGCCGACCTGCTGGCCGCCCGGCGTCGCGATGTCGCCCGTCCGGTACCCTTGTTCGAGCACCGTTTTCACCGCGCGCTCGATGCGATCGGCCTGCTCGGCGCGATTCAGCGAGTAGCGCAGCATCATCGCGGCCGACAGGATCGTCGCGAGCGGGTTCGCGATGCCCTTGCCCGCGATGTCCGGCGCCGAACCGTGCGACGGCTCGTACAGGCCCTTGTTGTTCTTGTCGAGCGACGCCGACGGCAGCATGCCGATCGAGCCCGTCAGCATCGACGCTTCATCCGACAGGATGTCGCCGAACATGTTGCCCGTGACGATCACGTCGAACTGCTTCGGCGCCTTCGCGAGCTGCATCGCCGCGTTGTCGACGTACATGTGCGACAGCTCGACGTCCGCGTATTCCTTCGACACGTCGATCATGATGTCGCGCCAGAACTGCGACGTCTCGAGCACGTTCGCCTTGTCGACCGACAGCAGCTTCTTCGCGCGCTTGCGGGCCGCCTGGAACGCGACGTGCGCGATGCGGCGCACTTCCGGCTCCGAGTAGCGCATCGTGTCGAAGCCTTCGCGTTCGCCGGCGAACAGACCATCAGGTGCAGTGCGCACGCCGCGCGGCTGGCCGAAGTAGATGTCGCCGTTCAGTTCGCGCACGATCAGGATGTCGAGGCCCGCGACCAGCTCGGGCTTCAGCGGCGATGCATCGACGAGCTGCGGATAGCAGATCGCCGGGCGGAAGTTCGCGAACAGCTCGAGGTGCTTGCGCAGCCCGAGGATCGCCTGCTCGGGGCGCAGCGCGCGCTCGAGCGAGTCGTATTTCCAGTCGCCGACGGCGCCGAAGAGGATCGCGTCGGCTTCCTTCGCGAGCTTCAGCGTCGCATCCGGCAGCGGATGGCCGCTTGCCTCGTAGCCCGCGCCGCCGACCGGCGCCTGTTCGAGTTCGAACTTCTCGTCGAGTGCGTTCAGCACCTTCACGGCTTCATTGACGATTTCCGGACCGATGCCGTCGCCGGGCAGCACTGCAATCTTCATGCGAAATTCCTGACTGGGTAGATTTTTATGGAGGCAGGCCGGCGAACGCGCCGCCGGCGCGCCCGCCCGAAAGGTGCTGTCAGCCGACCAGCTTGGTGTTGAGCCACGGCTGCTTCACGAGGCGCTCGGCCTCGAACTGGCGGATCTTGTCCGCGTGGCGCAGCGTAAGGCCGATGTCGTCGAAGCCGTTCAGCAGGCAGTACTTGCGGAACGCGGTGATCTCGAACGGATACTCGCGGCCGTCGCCCGTGCGCACCACTTGCGCGTCGAGGTCGACCGTCACCTCGAAGCCGTTGAACGCGACCGTCTCGTTGAACAGGTGATCGACCTGCTGCTCGGTCAGCACGATCGGCAGCAAGCCGTTCTTGTAGCAGTTGTTGAAGAAGATATCAGCGAAGCTCGGCGCGATGATCGCGCGGAAGCCGTACTGCTGCAGTGCCCACGGCGCGTGCTCGCGCGAGCTGCCGCACCCGAAGTTCTTGCGTGCGAGCAGTACCGATGCGCCCTGGTAGCGCGGCTGGTTCAGCACGAAGTCGGGATTCAGCGGACGCTTCGAGTTGTCCTGGCCCGGCTCGCCGTGATCGAGGTAACGCCATTCGTCGAACGCGTTCGGACCGAAGCCCGTGCGCTTGATCGACTTCAGGAACTGCTTCGGGATGATCGCGTCGGTGTCGACGTTCTCGCGATCGAGCGGCGCCACGACGCCGGTATGCACAGTGAATTTTTCCATGATCCGTCTATCCGGTTGAGGGGCCGGCATCCAGCCGGCGCCCATCGCAAATTCTCGGTCGGTGGCGTCAGTCCGCGGCGCGCTGAAGCGCGTTGCCAGCCGCATTGACGTCCTCACCGAAGCCTCGGACGGTATTGCAGCCCGCGAGGCCGAAACCCAGCCCCGCCAGCGCCAGCACGGCAACCAGCCGCGCAATGACCTTCGATGCCGTCACGCGTTACCCCAGCTGGCGAATGTCGACGAAGTGGCCTTCGATCGCCGCGGCTGCCGCCATCGCGGGGCTCACGAGGTGCGTGCGACCGCCCGCGCCCTGCCGGCCTTCGAAGTTGCGGTTCGACGTCGACGCGCAGCGTTCGCCCGGATCGAGCCGGTCGGCGTTCATCGCGAGGCACATCGAGCAGCCCGGCTCGCGCCATTCGAAGCCCGCGTCCGTGAACACCTTGTCGAGCCCTTCGCGCTCGGCCTGTGCCTTCACGAGACCCGAGCCCGGCACGACCATCGCGAGCCGCACGTTCGACGCGACGCGACGGTTCAGCTTCTTCACGACATAGGCGGCTGCGCGGATGTCTTCGATTCGCGCGTTCGTGCACGAGCCGATGAAGATCTTGTCGACCTTGATCGATTCGATCGGCGTGTTCGGCTCGAGCGCCATGTAGGCCAGCGCACGCTCCATCGCATCGCGCTTGACCGGATCCTTCTCGCGCTCGGGATCGGGCACGCGACCGTCGATCGACGTGACCATTTCCGGCGACGTGCCCCACGTGACCTGCGGGACGATTTCGGCTGCGTTCAGCTCGACCACGCGATCGAACTGCGCGCCGTCGTCCGACTTGAACTGGCGCCAGTATTCGACGGCCTGCGCCCATTCCGCGCCGGTCGGCACGAACGGGCGGCCTTTCAGGTAGTCGATCGTCGTGTCGTCGACCGCGACCATGCCTGCGCGCGCACCGGCTTCGATCGCCATGTTGCAGACGGTCATGCGGCCTTCCATCGTCAGCGCGCGAATCGTCGAGCCGCCGAATTCGATCGCGTAGCCCGTGCCGCCGGCCGTGCCGATCTTGCCGATGATCGCGAGCACGATGTCCTTCGCGGTACAACCGCGCGGCAGCGTGCCTTCGACCTTCACGAGCATGTTCTTGCTCTTCTTCTGCAGCAGGGTTTGCGTCGCGAGCACGTGCTCGACTTCCGACGTGCCGATGCCGTGTGCGAGCGCGCCGAATGCGCCGTGCGTCGACGTATGCGAATCGCCGCACACGATCGTCATGCCCGGCAGCGTCGCGCCCTGCTCCGGCCCGATGATGTGGACGATGCCCTGGCGCACGTCGTTCATCTTGAACTGCGTGATGCCGAACGCATCGCAGTTCGCGTCGAGCGTGTCGACCTGGAGCTTCGAGACGGGATCGGCGATGCCGTGGCTGCGATCGGTGGTCGGCACGTTGTGGTCCGACACGGCCAGGTTCGCGCTGATGCGCCACACCGGACGCTGCGCGATCTTCAGCCCTTCGAATGCCTGCGGGCTCGTGACTTCATGCAGCAGCTGACGGTCGATGTAGAGCAGGGTCGTGCCGTCTTCCTCGGTGTGGACCACGTGGGTGTTCCACAGTTTGTCGTAGAGAGTCTGTGCCATGGGTATGCGGGGTCGTTGTGACTACAAGCCTTGCGGATGCGGTCGATTATGCCACGCAGAACGCGTCACGGCGCAGGCCGGATGCGAAAAAACCCATTAAAAACAGTGGTTTGGCTGGTAGTGCCAATACCTGTATCGGCATTACCCGGCAAACGGGGCACGCAGAATCCGGCGCAGCGCGATCGCGGATCGCGCATCGCGCGCGCCGATGCGTCGCGGCTTCAGCCGTTCGGGTACTCGCGATTGATCAGATCCAGCCGCAGCATGCCGAGCTGCACGCCCGCGTTGCTCAGCAGGTAGAGATCGCGCCGCCGCAAAGCCGGCATCACTGCCGACGTGTCGTAGAGCGACGGCAGCGCGAGGCCGGCCGGCACGGCTGCCTGCATCCCTGCCGCAGTCGACACGCGAACGGCGATCGATGCCTGATCCGCATGCGTGACCACGCCGGCCTTGCCGAGCGCCGCGGCCGAGCCGGCCTGCTTGACGATCGCGGCGGCCACGCCGTCGGGCGTCGGGATCGGGCTGCCGGCAGCCAGGGCCGGGGTCGCGATCGACGTGACGCCGGCCGTGAGACCGTACTTCGATGCGAGCACGCTCGCGACTTCCTGCTGCGCGTAGATCGGGGCCGGGACCTTCTGCCGAAGCTGGAACACGGCGTCGGCGATCGCCTCGTTCACGGGGCCAGGCACGGGCGTGGTGCCGGATGTTGCGGCACGACTGCCGAAGCTGAACGCGACAATCGTATTGATGCCGGCAGCGTCGACGGCCGGCGGCGTCCACGAGAAAAACGTGTCGAACAGATAGCCGGTTTCGTCGGTAGCGGTCGCGCGATCGTTCAGTTCGTTCGTCAGCTTGCCGAGCATCTGGCGCTGCAATTCCGCATCGGAAACAGGGGCGTCACTCGCGAAGGCAGGAGCAACGGATGCACACGAAGCGGCGAGCAGCGAAGTGGAAGCCAGGAAATGGCGGCGGGTCGTCATGGTCATGAGAATCGGGTGAGGAGCGGAAGGCGTCAGCCCTTCGGGAACGCCTGCATTGTCGCGGTCACCGCGCGGCCAAGCATCTGCGCATACATGTCGTGCACGAGATAGAGGCTGCGGTTGCGCGTCCACGGCTGGCCCGATTGCGGGTCGTACATCGTCGGCAGCGACACCTCGGCCACCGCGGCGGCTTTCATGCCCGCCTGCTGCGAGGTCTGGATGCAGCGCTTCGCATGGTCGCGATGGCCGACCACGGCAACGGTGCCCATCGCGGCCGCGCCGCCCGCGCGCGACACGGCCACGGCCGCGACACCGGCCGTGCTCAGGTACACGATCGAGCCGTCGCTCGCGATCACCGGCTCGACCGACGACAGCACGTCGGCCCCCATTCCGTACTTCGACACGAGAAAGCGCGCGATCTCCCACTGCGCGTAGACCTTCACCGGTTTCAACTGGCGAATCCGGTACACGGCATCCGCGAGCGCTTCGTTGACGGGCCCCGGGTCGGGCAGCGCGGACTGGTTGCTGCCGGTGCTCGACGTGTTGCCGCTTGCCGCGTTCGGGCGATTGCCGAAGCTGTACGCGACGATCGCACCGATCTGCGCGGCCGGCACCGTCGGCAGATCCCACGTGAAGCCGACATCGGTCAGCGCCGGCACGATCGCATTGACCGTCGCCGCGTCGCCAAGCTGCGCGTTGAGCTTCGCGGACATCTGGGCAGCCAGCGCCGCATCGGTCACGGGTGCCGACGTGACGTCGTCACCGCCGCATGCGCTCAACAACGGGGCCACGGCAACCGCGGGCGCGGCAGCCAGGAATTTTCTGCGTAAAGAAGCCGACGGATTCAGATTCATGAGAAATACGAAATGATGCGAGCAACGCCGGCAGCCGGTCGCGGCATTGCAAGTCGCGGGTTCACGGGAAATGACAACCTGACGCGTCGCGCGGTTGGGCGATGGATGGCAGGGTCGACGCTCGAATCGAATCGCTGCGCATCGGTCGATTGACGATGCGGGATCGTAGTGGGCGTTTATTAAATCGCGGTGAACCTGTCGATCGAATGCGGACGATCGTCACGCTGTTTCATCGATGGACGCACGCGTTTCATCCGTGGCGAGCGTATGCGGTCGTCGTTTCATTGGTGGCGAGCAACGCGATTCGCCTGCTTCGCCGGGCACGGAACATCGCGCTCCCTATTTCGAGATACGATGGCGAAACGCGCATGCTCAGCCCCAAGATCCGGAGCCCCCCGCCATGAAGCTCGGTCTGAACGAATCGCTCGCCCGTCTCGATGAAGAAGGCACGCTGTTCACGACGCTGTTTCGCCACGGTACGCTCGACGTCGAGCTGTACCGGCCGCGCATCGAGGACAAGCAGAAACCGCATACGCGCGACGAGGTCTACGTGATCGCCACGGGCACGTCGCGCTTCGTCGTCGACGGGCGCGAATGCGAAGTCGCGGCCGGCGACGTCCTGTTCGTCCCCGCCCACGCCGAGCACCGCTTCGTCGGCTTCTCCGACGACTTCTCGACGTGGGTGTTCTTCTACGGCCCCGAAGGCGGCGAGCGCAACGCGTAGCGCGCGGCACTTTTCCTGCGATCGCCTAGACTGTCTATTCGCAGCGGGCGGCGCGCGACACGCGGCCGCCCGGTCGTCACGATGCCGGTGGCAGCCGGTTCAACGAACGGGAAGACAGCATGCGATACGAACTGTATTACTGGCCCGAGATCCAGGGCCGGGGCGAGTATGTGCGGCTCGCACTCGAAGCGGCCGAAGCCGACTATGTCGACGTCGCGCGCGAATCGGGGCGCGGCATGGGCGTGCCGGCGATGATGCGCATGATGGACAGCACGAAGGCCGAATGCGTGCCGTTCGCGCCGCCGTTCCTGAAAGCCGGTGACGTCGTCATCGGGCAGACCGCGAACATCCTGCAGTTTCTCGGCGCGCGGCTGGGGCTCGCGCCCGGCGACGAAGCCGGCCGGCTGTGGGTGCACCAGTTGCAGTTGACCGTCGCCGATTTCGTCACCGAGATCCACGACACGCACCATCCGATCGCAAGCGGCCTCTACTACGAGGATCAGCAGGCGGAAGCCGCCGAACGCGCGGCCGATTTTCTGGAAAACCGGTTGCCGAAATTCCTCGGCTACTTCGAGCGCGTACTCGACCAGAATCCGCACAAGAGCGGTTACCTCGCCGGCAACGCACTCAGCTATGCGGACCTGTCGATGTTCCAGTTGATCGAGGGCCTGCGCTACGCCTTTCCGAAAGCGATGAAGCGTGCGGAGCGGAAGATCGCGACGCTCGTCGCGCTGCACGACCGCGTCGCACTGCATCCGCCTGTGGCGCTCTATCTCGAGTCGGAGCGCCGTATCCCGTTCAACGACATGGGCATCTTCCGGCACTATCCGGAGCTGGACAAGTAGCGTCGGCACGGTATCCGCACCACTTCATGCAAGGCGGCGGATGCCCTCGCTCACGCGGCGACCGGTGTCTCGTGCAGATGACGCCACACGATCAGCCCATCCGCCTCGCGCCGGAACACGACCGTCGCGCGCCGCTCCGTGCGCCGCCCTTGCGCGTCGGTCTGCGTCTCGCGATAGCCGATCGTCGCGCCATCGGACCACACGGCCAGCCCGCGCAATTCGTCGATGTCGATCGCGAGCCCCGGCCGCGCGCCGTGCCCGTGTGAAAACAGCGCATCGACGCCCGCGTAATCGAGCACCGTACCCGACATCGTGATCATCGAAAATCCCGGCGAGAAGCGCGCCATCAGCGTCGCGAGCCGCTCGGGGCCGGCACGGCCGGACAACCAGCACTCGATGTCGGCTACGGTGTCGACGACTTCCTTGAAATACGGATTCGGCAGATTCATAAGGCTCTCAGGTTCTCAGGAATGGGATGAAGCAGGTTGCGTGACCGGCGCAGGGTGTGCGGGAAGCCGCGCGATCAGGCCGAGCGGCAGCAACGTCAGCAGGACCGCCAGCCCGAAGCACCAGCGGTACGGCGCGAGCGACGGGCCGCCCGCATCGAGCGCCAGCAACGCGTTGAGCGCGCTGCCGAGCGCGGCCACGCCGACGCAAAAGCTCAACTGGCGGTTGATGTTCCACAGCGCGCTCGCATCGCCCATCCGGTCGGCCGGCACGTCGACGAATGCCGCGCTCTGCGACGTGCTCGTGCACAGGCTCGCGCCGAACCCCATCGCCGCGAACGCCGCGATGCGCACGGCGTCGACGCCGGCCCACGGCGTCGCGAGCAGTGCGATGCCGATGCAATCGATCGCGATCCCGCTCGCGAACAACGGCTTCGCGCCGTAGCGCGGAAAGCATCGGCGCGTAGTCGCGATCGCGAAGAACGCCGCGATCGCCCACGGCAGCATCAGCGCACCGGCATGCGCGGCGCTCAATCCGAGCGCGTTCTGCAGATAGAGCGACGCGACGAGGTTGACGCCCGTAAAGATGCCCGGCACGCACAGATAGACCACCACGCCGGTCCGCAGCAGCGGCTGTGCGAGCAGGCGCAGGTCGACCACCGGCGCCATGACCCGACGCGCATGCGCCGCATAGCCGGCGCCTGCCGCGACGGCGACAGCCAGCATCGCCAGCGGGAATGCCGCGCCGCCGTGCTGCCCTGCCGCAGTCAGCCCGAGGAGCAACGTGACGAGCGCCACCGCACTCAGCCCGAGCCCCGGCCAGTCGAGCCGCGGCGGCCGGTCACGCGCGCCGTCGCCCGGTAGCCACGCGAACGCGAGCGCGCAGGTCGCAGCCGCGATCGGCAACATCGCGAAGAAGATCGCGCGCCACGACCCGCGATCGACGATGGCCCCGCCGATCGCAGGCGACAACGCGGGCACGAGCAGCGCAACCATCATCACGATCGACGTGAGCCGTGCCCGCGCCTGAGGCGGATACGCGCGATAGGCCATCGTCTGCCCGACCGGAATCAGCAATCCGCCGCCGAGCCCCTGAACCAGCCGCCACGCGAGCAGCGCTTCGATCGACGGTGACGCGCCGACGCCGGCACTGCCGAGCCCGAACAGCAGCAACGATGCGGCGAACACGCGCCGCTCACCGCAGCGGCGCGCGAGCCACGTGCCGAACGGAATCACGACGGTCAGGCCGAGCACGTACATGTTGCCGACCCACGCAAGCTGCGCGACCGACGCATGCAGTTCGCGCTGCAGCGCCGGATACGCGGCGTTCAGCATGAACATGTTCGCGAGATCGATCGCGAAGCCGAGCAGGTAGACGGCGGCGATTCTGGAGCGGTCGGGCATGGCGGCGGGAACATCATGAAACGCCGCAGTGTAGAAGCCGGCACGCACATCGGTAAGCGGCCGGATTCGACGAGTCCCGTCGAAATTTTTTGACAATCGGTCCAGGCCGCCGCAACGCCGCGCGTCCATTGCAACGCACCGCACGCCGCACGCGTGCCGCACATTCGGGTACCCTTCGAGCGATCCAACGCTTAGACAGGACCCACGCCCCAACCATGGTGAGCCTCGATCGTTTCGCCGTCTTCCGTGCCGTGGTCGAGGCCGGTTCGTTCACGGCCGCCGCAACCGCGCTGAACCAGGCGCGGGCAGCCGTCAGTTTCAACGTGAAGCAACTCGAAGCCGAGCTCGGCGTCACGCTGCTCACCCGGACGACCCGGCGCGTCGAACTGACCGACGCCGGCGAGCGCTTCTACCAGCGCTGCCTGCGCGTGCTTGAAGAAGCCGAAGGCGCGATCGACGAAGCGCGCGGCGAGCACGGCGGAATGCAGGGCATCCTGCGCGTGACGTCGACGGTCGAATATGCAGCGCGCGTCCTCGCACCGATGCTGCATGCGTTCACCGCGCGGCATCCCGCGTTGCGCGTGCGGCTCGAAACCCATACGTCGCAGGCCGATCTCGTGCGCGACCGCTTCGACGTCGCGATCCGGCTCGGACGCCACGAGCATTTTCGCGACCTGCCCTATCGCGGCGCCTGCCTTGCCACCTATGACGTGCTCGCCGTGATGGCGCCCGACCTGCCTGCCAAGGCCGGGCTCCCGCCGCCGGCGTCGCCCGGCGACCTGGCCCGCCTGCCCCAGCTCGGCCACAGCCGGCTCGAGCGAATCGCCGAATGGACGCTCACCGATCGCGCAGGCAACGAACATGCATTTCGACCGGCGACGAAGCCTCACGTCGTCGTCGACAACGCATCGGTGTTGAGCGAACTGGCGCGCCAGGGCAGCGGCGTCGCGCTACTGCCGGAATGGCTGGTGCGCGACGATCTCGACAGCGGCGCACTGGTCGATGCACTGCCCGCGTACCGGTTTCCGCAGCAGAACGTCTACGCGCTGTACGTCGCGACGCGACACGTGCCGCAGAAAGTGCGCGCGTGGGTGGATTTCATGAAGGCGCAGTTGCAGCACGGGCGCTAAGTGCGGTTTGCGTGCGTCACCGCACGCCAGCGACACGCATCGGAGCCGGCCGTACGAAACGTGCCGGCTCCTGTTACCGCGCTTTCGGTATCCGGCAATCAGTGCGGCTGCCCGTGCTGCGTGACCGTCGCATCGACGGCCTCGACCGAACGCGTCAGCCACGGCCCGATGTCCATCTCCTCGTAGCGCACGAGCCGGCTCTTGCGCGCACGGCGATACGCCCACCAGATCGCGACGAACAGCGGAATCCACACGTAGATCGACAGCACCTCCATCCAGTCGATGCGGGCCGCGAAGAACGCCTGGCAATCCTGCCCGAGCGAGATCACGATGCAGATCGCGATCGCGAACAGCGGCCCGAACGGAAACCATTTCGCGCGGTACGGCAGTTGATCGAGCCGGTAGCCCTGCTTCAGGAACCCCTTGCGGAACCGGTAATGGCAAACGGCGATGCCGAGCCACGCGATGAAGCCCGTGATACCGACCGTATTCAGCAGCCACAGATAGATGCTCTGGTTGTTGGTCAGCGACGTGAGGAAGCACAGCCCGCCGACGGCCATCGTCGCGTACAGCGCATTGCGCGGCACGCCGCCCGGCGACAGCGTCGCGAACATCGCCGGCGCGCGCCCTTCCGCCGCGAGGTTGTACAGCATCCGCGTGGCCGCGTAGGTGCCGGAATTGCCGGCCGACAGCACGGCCGTCAGGATCACGAGATTCATTGCGCCGGCCGCGAGCCGGAAACCCGCATGGCTGAACACCAGCGTGAACGGGCTCACGCCGATGTCGGTCACGTCGCTCTTCAGCAGGTTCGGGTCGGTGTACGGCACCAGCAGGCCGATCACGAAGATCGCGAACACGTAGAACAGCATGATCCGCCAGAAGATCTGCTTCACCGCGCGCGGGATCGTCTTGCGCGGGTTTTCCGATTCACCGGCGGTGATCCCGACCAGCTCGGTGCCGAGAAACGAGAAGCCCGCGATCAGCGCAACGCTCATCATCGCGTGCACACCGCCGACGAACGGCGCGTCACCCGTCGTGAAGTTGCGCAAGCCGACCGGATGCCCGTTCCCGATCAGGCCGGCCGCGATCAGCAGCCCGGCTGCGATGAACGCGACCACGGTGACGACCTTGATCAGCGAGAACCAGTATTCCGATTCGCCGAAGCCGCGCACCGACAGCGTGTTCAGCAGGAAGATCAGCACGAGGAAGCCCGCCCCCCACCAGATGCCGGGTATGGTTGGAAACCAGTAGCGCATCACGATCTGCGCGGCGACCAGCTCGATCGCGATCGTCACGGCCCAGCTGTACCAGTAGGTCCAGCCGAGCGCGACGCCGAAGCCTTCGTCGACGTACTTCTCGCCGTAGATCGCAAACGAGCCCGATACCGGCATCAGCGCGGCCATTTCGCCGAGGCCCGTGACGACGAAGTACACCATCAGCCCGATCGCGATATACGCGGCGATCGCTCCGCCCGGCCCCGCCTGCGCGACCGACGCCCCCGACGCGACGAACAGCCCCGTGCCGATCGAGCCGCCGATCGCGATCATCGCAATGTGGCGGCCCTGCAGTCGGCGCTTCAGCGCCGTTCCGGACGGTGCGGCCGTCTCCGCTGCCGCTTGCAATGCATCCATAGTGTTCACCCTGATTGGATTCTGGCCTGGCGATTTGATTCGGAATGCAAATCGTCAGGCCGGGTCATTCGCGTCGAAACCGGCCCTTCCCGGCCGGCCGCATCACACGACGCTGCGCTTGATCGCCTGCAGTTCGGCCGTCGTCACGATCTTCTCGATCCGGAACCGCGGGCTTTCCAGCCACACGTTCGCGATCCGCCGGTACTCGTCGAGATCCTCGCACGCGAGCCGCACGAGAAAATCGAACGTGCCGCTGACGAGCCAGCAATCGAGCACGGCCGGATTCGCACGCATTTCGTCCTCGAACGGCGCCTGCGAACGACCGTGGTCAGCCAGCGTGATCTGCGCGATCACGACGATCGGCTTGGTCGCGCGCGGCGCCTTGATCACCGCGCGGTACCCTTCGATCACACCGAGCGCCTCGAGCCGCTCCACGCGCGCCTGGCACGGCCGCGGCGTGAGGTTCACGAGCTCCGACAGCTTCCGGTAGGAAATCCGCCCGTCGGTGCGCAGGATGTCGAGGATCCGGAGATCGATCTTGTCGAGCTGCATCTTCTTGTCGGTCATCGGCGTTCGCTCCGGTCGGGTCGTGGCTGGTGCGCGAAACGTCTCCTGTTCCGCGCGGGGGCCACATTATCCGGCCGAAGCGGCCGCGCGCCAATCGGCTAGAACCGCAGCGACAGGCAGGTCAGGCCGCCGTCCATCTTGCGGAACTCGCTCGTATCGATCACGTGCAGCGGCAGCCCGAGCGACGCGATCGCATCGTGCACGCGCGGGTAGCCGGCCGGCGTGATCAACGTGCCGTTCACGCGCAGCGTGTTGCCCGCGTATTCATCGGCGGCCGAAATCGCGATCCGGCGATAGTCGGCGAATGCCGGATGCGCGGCCAGCGCTTCGGTCACGAGCAGCGTGTCGTCGCCGAGCGCGTTGACGACCGACTTGAGATGCAGGCCGGCACCCACCGGCACCGCGACGACCGAATAGCCGTAGCGCGACACCAGCGAGTCGAATGCGGCGATGCCTTCGGCATCGGTACGGCCCGTCAGGCCGATGTAGAAGCGCTTGCCGACCTGCATCACGTCACCGCCGTCGAGACGGCCGTCCTGCATCGGCAGCAGGTCGCGATGCGCGGCCAGCGCCGCTTCGATATGCACCGTCTCGCCACGCCGTGCGGGTGCCCCCGGGCGCGTGATCACCGCGAATTCCGGCGTCACGACCGCGGTGTCCTCGACGAAGTGCGAATCGGGGAACGCGTCCAGCGGCGGCAGTTCGGTCAGCTCGACGCCGAGCGTGCGCAGCGCTTCGCAGTAAGCGTGGAACTGCGTGAGCGTCTTGTCGTAATCGGGCGCGCCGAGTTCGGCGGTGGTCAGGCCCGCGCCACAGGACGGCGCGGGGCGGCGAACGATCGCTTGCGTGAATTGCATCGACTCCTCCATGGTCAGCGCCACACCCGTGCGACGCACGGGGCAGCGGCGTTGTGTCTGGACCATTATCGGAAGCCAAATTGCGCAATTCGCGTCGATTTCGGCTGCGCAGACAGCCGATTACGTCGAATTGCGCACGGCACGCAGCGGTTTCGGCAGACGGCCGTTCATCGCCTGGCGAACGGCCGCGTTCGCATGCGTTACGCCGGCTACACGCCCGCCCCGAACCCCATCTGCGAACGGCCGAGCGCCGTGAGATCACCCTCCCCGCCGCGCCCGTCGAATTCGACCTCGAAATGATCGGCCGGGAAATCGGGCGGGCTCTCGCCACGCTGGAACGCGGCCCGCTGGCGCTGCAGGTATGCGTCGTTCTTCGCGCAACCGGGCGCAGCCGCGATGTACATCACGTTGCTGTCGCCGCTGCCGCGGTGCGCATCCTCGACCGCGTGCACGACGTCGCCGTGCCAGAACACCGCGTCGCCCGGCTCCATGTGCGGGATCGGCACCAGCGCGTCGAGCAGCAGCGCGTGCCATTCGGGCCGGATCGACAGCGCGCGGCCCGGACGCGCACCGCACAGGTCGTCGTCGGCCACGTCGTCCTGCAGCGCACGCAGCACGACGTAGGCCATCGCGTTCGCGACCGGGATCAACTGCAGCGTGCCGTCGCCGGGCCCCTGCGGCGTCAGCGCGGTCCAGCCCTGGAACGTGCGGAACATCGAGCACACGGCCGGCGACGGAATCTCCTCGACGTCCGGCCGGAACGCCGCATCGAACGGGTCGTAATCGCGCCAGCGGCCGGCCAGCACGTGTCGGTAGACCTGGCGAAAATTCGCACCGAGCCAGCGTTCGACGGAACCGCCATCGACGTGCGGCGACAGCCCGAGCGACGTCGAGCCCGGCGGGCGGCGACGAATCCGGTCCGCGTAGGCCGGCACCTGGTCGGGATCGAAGTGCGTGCGCCCGCCGTCCGCATGCCGCCACAGGCGGTTCAGGAACACGCGCGCCTGGGTCAGTGCGGGCGACTGGCGCGCAGCTACCTGCGGCTTCGACCAGTAGACACCGTAGATCTGCGGCTTGCCCGACGCGAGATTGCCGAAATAGCGGTCCTCGGCACGTGCGTGCAACCGTTCGGCGAAGCGGTTCGCGTCCAGGTAGGCGCCGATCTCGTCGTTCCAGTCGCGCGCCTGCTGCGCATCGAATACGCCACGGATCACGACCGCGCCATGCGTGCGGATCGCAGCAATCGCTTGCGGATCGACGGCTCCGCCCGCGATGTCCGCGAACGGTACCACCGGAATCACGTCATGGCCCTGCGCATGCGCACGCCGGATCGCGTCGACCTGGCGCGCGATATCGCCCTCCAGTTCGCGAAACGTGACCGCGTAATTGGGCAGGTCGGCGCGCAGTGCCCTTTTCGTGTCGAGAATGGCGGCAGGCAGGTCGTCAATCGTCAGTTGCATCGTGGTCTCCTCGCTGACAGGTGTCGTGATGTGCTGTCAGCGTACGGCCGATACCCGGTCGTCATCACCACTATCCGGTCAACTATCGATACAATTCTGACAACCGTGTGTCACTCCGGACGATGGCAGACCACGCACAGCTTGTTGCCGTCCGGATCGCGGAAATAGGCGCCGTAGTAGTCGCGGTGATAGTCCGGCCGCAGGCCCGGCGGCCCTTCGCAGGTGCCGCCGTGACGCAGCGCAAGCGTGTGGCAGCGATCGACGTGCGCACGGGTCGGCGCAACGAACGCGATCGTGTGGCCATTGCCCGGTTCGGGCGCGCGGCCGTCGAGCGGCTGGCCGAAGAAGAACAACGGCCGGTCGGTGTCGGCCGGCATCCAGCCCGACCAGCCGTCCGGTTCGCGGAATTTCAGGCGCAGCCCGAGTTCCGCAAACAGCGGCGCGTAGAAATCGAAGGCGCGCGCGGTGTCGGTCACACCCACGCAAACATGTGAAAACATGGCATCGCTCCGTCGTCGTGATCGCTCACGATCATGCCACGGCGCGATGCCTGCCCTCACCCGGAGGCCGCGATGAAGCCGCAGTACGAACACGTGACGTTCGCCCCCGGCTGTTCGATCCGCGTCTATCACCGCCAGCTCGCGCGCATCCCGTTCGAGTGGCATCGCCATCCCGAGTACGAACTGACGCTGACGCTCAACAGCCGTGGCCGGCGCTTCATCGGCGATCACGTCGCGCACTACGCGGACGACGACCTGGTGCTCGTGCCGCCCAACCTGCCGCACACCTGGTCGTCGAACGCACGCATCGATCGCGATGCCCCCGAAGTCGCGCTTGTCATCTGGTTCGACGGCGACTGGGCGCGGCGTCTGGCCGACTGTTGCCCCGAATACGCGCCGCTGCGCTCGCTGCTGAGACGTGCCGCACCGGGCCTGCGCTTCAATACGGACACGGCCCGCGCGATGCGCGCGCGGTTGCCGCAGTTGCTCGATCCGTCGGCACGCACACGGCTCGCGGCCGCGCTCGACACGCTCGCCGATCTCGCGGAAGCCGGCGGCGAACCGCTCGCCACCGCGCACGCGTACGACCGGGCCGACGGCACGACACCGCGCGCCAACGTGGCCGCACCGGAAGCCGAACGACTCGACCGCGTGCTCGACGCGATCGACCGGCACTTCCACGAACCGCTGCGCATCGACGCGCTCGCCGACGCTGCGCATATGTCCGAACGCACTTTGCAGCGCCTGTTCGTCCGGCATCTCGGCGAAAGTGTCGGCCGCTACGTGCAGCGGCTGCGGCTCGCGCACGCGTGTCGCCATCTCGTCGGCACCGACTGGCCGATCGCGACCGTGGCCGCGCGCTGCGGCATTCCGAATGCCGCGAACTTCAACCGCCAGTTCCTCGCCGCGCGCGGGATGACACCCGGCGCATACCGGCAGTTCTTCGTGCAGCACGGCCACGCGCCCGACGGCGACGCACCTGCACTCGACACGCGCCCGCCATCGCTGGAACGTCGCACCGTCCCGAACGAACCGCGGCCGCACAAATGAAAACACCCCGACGGGGTGACCCGTCGGGGTGTCGTGGCGTTGCGATCGCCCACGCGAGCAGCCTGCCGGCCGTTCGCGCGGCGCACGACTTAACGTGCGTTGAGCGGCTTCGCTTCGCGCGGCGTATCGCCGATGAACAGCTGACGCGGACGGCCGATCTTCTGTTCCGGATCGCCGATCATTTCGTTCCACTGTGCGATCCAGCCGACCGTACGTGCCATCGCGAAGATACACGTGAACATCGACGTCGGGATGCCCAGCGCGCGCTGGACGATGCCCGAGTAGAAGTCGACGTTCGGGTACAGCTTGCGCGACACGAAGTATTCGTCTTCCAGCGCGATCTTCTCGAGCTGCATCGCGAGCTTGAACAGCGGGTCGTCGTGCAGGCCCAGTTCGTTCAGCACTTCGTAGCACGTTTCGCGCATCAGCTTCGCACGCGGGTCGTAGTTCTTGTACACGCGGTGACCGAAGCCCATCAGCTTCACGCCCGAATTCTTGTCCTTCACCTGCTTGATGAATTCGGGGATGTTGTCCGGCGAACCGATCTGCTCGAGCATGTTCAGCGCGGCTTCGTTCGCACCACCGTGCGCCGGGCCCCACAGACAGGCGATACCGGCAGCGATACAGGCGAACGGGTTCGCGCCCGACGAGCCGGCCAGACGGACGGTCGACGTCGATGCGTTCTGCTCGTGGTCTGCGTGCAGGATCAGGATACGGTCGAGTGCGCGAACGAGCACGTCGTTGACCTTGTACTCTTCGCACGGGTTCGAGAACATCATGTGCATGAAGTTCGCGCTGTACGACAGCGAGTTCTTCGGGTACACGAACGGCTGGCCGATGCTGTACTTGTACGCCATTGCGACGAGCGTCGGCAGCTTCGCGATCATGCGGATCGCCGACACTTCACGGTGACGCGGATCGTTGATGTCGAGCGAGTCGTGGTAGAACGCCGACAGCGCGCCGACTGCAGCGACCAGGATCGCCATCGGGTGCGCGTCGCGACGGAAGCCACGGAAGAAGAAGTGCATCTGCTCGTGCACCATCGTGTGCTTCGTGACGGTGTCGACGAATTCCTTCTTCTGCGCGGCGTTCGGCAGCTCGCCCTTCAGCAGCAGGTAGCAGCTTTCGAGGAAGTCCGCGTTTTGCGCGAGGTTGTCGATCGGGTAGCCGCGGTACAGCAGCTCGCCCTTGTCGCCGTCGATGTACGTGATCGCCGAATTACAAGCTGCCGTCGACATGAAGCCCGGGTCGTACGTGAACTTGCCGGTCTGGCCGTACAGCTTGCGGATGTCGATTACGTCCGGGCCCATCGTGCCCTTGTAGATCGGCAGTTCGACGCTCGGCGAGTTGTCGCTGAACGATAGCGTGGCTTTAACATCAGACGGAGTCATGGCACATCCTCAATCGAAATAAAGAAACGGGATTCGATAACGGGCGTAACGCGTTACACGTTGCGCAGCATCTCCAACAGCCGGTGAATGTCCGGGCTGTCTAGGTCGCCTTCTGGTTCCTTGCGCGCGAGGAGCAAGTCCATCAGGTCGTTGTCGCTCAGATCGAGCAGGCGCGACAACGCGCCTACGTCTGCATCGGTGAGGTCATGCTCGTATCTGCTGAAGAAACGCTCGAAAATGATGTCGTTCTCCAGCAGACCCCGCCGCGCGCGCCAGCGAAGGCGCGCGCGACGGTGCGGGTCGGATTGATGCGAATCGTCGCTCATGCCGACCTTAAACCGCGCGGCGGACCATCAGTTCCTTGATCTTGCCGATCGCCTTCGTCGGGTTCAGGCCCTTCGGGCAAACGTCGACGCAGTTCATGATCGTGTGGCAACGGAACAGACGGTACGGGTCTTCCAGGTTGTCGAGACGCTCGCCGGTGGCGGTGTCGCGGCTATCCGCGATGAAGCGGTAAGCCTGCAGCAGGCCGGCCGGGCCGACGAACTTGTCCGGGTTCCACCAGAAGCTCGGGCACGACGTCGAGCAGCTCGCGCACAGAATGCACTCGTACACGCCGTCGAGCTCGTCGCGCTCTTCCGGCGACTGGAGACGTTCCTTCTCCGGCGGCGGCGCGTCGTTGATCAGGTACGGCTTGATCGAGTGGTACTGGTTGAAGAAGTGCGTCATGTCGACGATCAGGTCACGCACGACGGGCAGGCCCGGCAGCGGACGCAGCACGATCTTCTGCGGCAGGTCGTTCAGGTTCGTGAGACACGCGAGACCGTTCTTGCCGTTGATGTTCATCGCGTCCGAACCGCACACGCCTTCACGGCACGAACGGCGGAACGACAGCGTCTCGTCCACGGCCTTCAGTTTGACCAGTGCGTCGAGCAGCATGCGCTCGTGCTCGAGCTCCAGCTCGTACGTCTGCATGCGCGGCGCTGCGTCCTTGTCCGGATCGTAGCGGTAGACTTCAAAAATGCGTTTTGCCATTTCGGATTCCTTTGACTCGGCTTAGAACGTGCGCGGCTTCGGCGGCACGGATTCGACCGTCAGCGGCTTCATTTGAACCGGCTTGTAGTCGAGGCGATCGCCTTCGCTGTACCACAGCGTGTGGCGCAGCCAGTTCTCGTCGTCGCGGTGTTCGTAGTCGCTGTGGGCGTGTGCGCCGCGGCTTTCCTTGCGTGCTTCTGCCGACACCATCGTTGCGCGAGCAACTTCGATCAGGTTCTCCAGCTCGAGCGCTTCGACGCGCGCGGTGTTGAACACCTTCGACTTGTCCTTCAGGTGGATGTTTTGCACGCGCGCCGCCAGGCCGGCCATCTCGTCGACGCCTTCCTTCAGCAGTTTCGACGTGCGGAACACGCCTGCATGCTTCTGCATCGTTGCGCGGATGTCGTTCGCGACGTCCTGCGTGTATTCACCCGAGGTCGACTTGTCGAGCTTCGCCAGGCGTGCCAGCGAGAATTCGCCTGCATCGGCCGGCAGCGGCTTGTGTTCCTTCTGGTTCTTCACGTGCTCGACGATGTGGTTGCCGGCCGCACGGCCGAACACCACGAGGTCCAGCAGCGAGTTCGTGCCGAGGCGGTTCGCGCCGTGCACGGACACGCACGAGCATTCGCCCACTGCGTAGAAGCCGTTGACCGGATCCTTGTGACCGCCGCGCGTCGTGCCGACGACCTGACCGTGGATGTTGGTCGGGATGCCGCCCATCTGGTAGTGGATCGTCGGGACGACCGGGATCGGTTCCTTGATCGCGTCGACGTTCGCGAACTTCAGCGCGATTTCGCGGATCGACGGCAGACGCTTCATGATCGTCTCGGCGCCGATGTGCGACAGGTCGAGCAGCACGTGATCCTTGTTCGGACCCACGCCACGACCTTCCTTGATTTCCTGGTCCATCGAACGCGACACGAAGTCACGCGGCGCCAGATCCTTCAGCGTCGGCGCGTAGCGCTCCATGAAACGCTCGCCGTTCGCATTGCGCAGGATACCGCCTTCGCCGCGCACGCCTTCGGTGATCAGCACGCCCGCGCCGGCCACGCCGGTCGGGTGGAACTGCCAGAACTCCATGTCCTGCAGCGCGATGCCCGAACGCGCAGCCATGCCGAGGCCGTCGCCGGTGTTGATGAACGCGTTGGTCGATGCCGCGAAGATCCGGCCTGCGCCGCCCGTCGCGAACAGCGTGGTCTTGCCTTCCATGATGTAGACGTCACCCGTCTCCATCTCGAGGGCCGTCACGCCGAGCACGTCGCCTTCCGCGTCGCGGATCAGGTCGAGCGCCATCCATTCGACGAAGAACTGCGTCTTCGCTTCGACGTTCTGCTGGTACAGCGTGTGTAGCAGCGCGTGACCGGTACGGTCGGCGGCCGCGCATGCGCGCTGGACCGGCTTCTCGCCGTAGTTCGCGGTGTGGCCGCCGAACGGACGCTGGTAGATCGTGCCGTCCGCGTTACGGTCGAACGGCATGCCGAAGTGCTCGAGTTCGTACACGACGTTCGGCGCTTCACGGCACATGAATTCGATCGCGTCCTGGTCGCCGAGCCAGTCGGAGCCCTTGATCGTGTCGTAGAAGTGGAAGTGCCAGTTGTCTTCGCTCATGTTGCCGAGCGACGCACCGATACCGCCCTGCGCGGCCACCGTGTGCGAACGCGTCGGGAACACCTTCGACAGCACGCCGACCGACAGGCCCGCGCGCGACAGTTGCAGCGCTGCGCGCAAGCCGGAGCCGCCCGCGCCGACGATCACCACGTCGAACTTGCGACGCGGGAGGTTAGATTTGATTGCAGCCATTCTTTACACTCTCCAGAGAATCTGCGCGGCATAGCCCGCACATGCGAGCAGCCAGACGATGGTCAGCGATTGCAGCAGCAGGCGCACACCGACGGGCTTCACGTAGTCCATCCAGATGTCGCGCACGCCGACCCATGCGTGGTAGAAGAGGGAAAGCAGCATCACGAAGGTGGCGAGCTTCATCCATTGCGCGGCGAAGATCGATGCCCAGCCTTCGTACGAGAAATCGTGCGCGCCGAAGAACAGGACGAGCAGAATGACCGTGTAGACCGCCATGATCGTGGCGGTGATGCGCTGCGCAAGCCAGTCGCGCAGGCCGTAGTGAGCGCCGACGACGAGGCGCTTCGAGCCGATTCGGTTATTGGCTGCCATTTTCTTAGAATGCTCCGAACAGTTTGAGTGCCATGGCGATCGTCAGGGCGATCGAGACGACAAAGACGACGACTGCCGTCCGCTTGCCGCCTTCCTTCGTGACGGCGTCGTGGTTGACGTCCATCAGCAGGTGGCGAATGCCGGCGCAGAAATGGTGGAAGAAGGCCCACGACAGTGCGAGGACGATCAGCTTGACGATGATGTTGGAGAGGAATTGCTTGAAGCCTTCGAAGCTGAGTTCGGACGTGAGACTCTGGTCGAAGAGGAACAGCAGGAACGGCAGGAACAAGAACAGCAGCGCGCCGCTGACTCGATGGAGAATCGACAATATCGCTGCCAGCGGCATGCGATATTTCATCGTGATATCGCCGAATCCGATGTTCCGGTATTCCGGTCTCGGCTTTCTTACTGCATCAGTCATGCTAGACCCCTACTATGTTGTCACACTAATCCGCGATTTTAGCGCCTTTTTATATCGCGCTGCAGCGAAAGTCTGCTCTGGATAGTTGCGCGAACAAGAACAAAGGCGGCCCGAAACGTGCTTCGCGAACGTGGGGATCGCGAACGCACTCGGCTTGAGCCGATACACCGTCAACTCAAGTCATTCTGATAGTAGTACCCGGTTGTGACATACCAGCCGCGACGCACTTCCACCGGCCGGTCTCCGTATGTATAGGACACGCGCTCGACCGACAGCAAAGGAAAACCTGCCGGCACGTGCAGCAGGTCGGCCACCGCCGGCTCTGCCGCCACCGCGCGGATCTTCTCCGTCGCGCGGATCATCCGCGTGCCGAACTCCGTCTCGAACATCGCGTAGAGCGGCCCCTTGTACTCGCTCAACCGCTCGAACGTGAGCCCGCGGAACATCGCGCCCGGCAGCCAGATCTCGTCGAGCACGGTCACTTCGTTCTCGAACTCCAGCAGGCGGCGCACCTGCACGACGGGATCGGCCGGCTTCAGGTCGAGCTGCCGCGCGATCTCGGCCGGCGCGCGCAGGCGCCGGCATTCGAGCAGGCGGCTCACGTGCGGATGCTCGGCACCGTCATCGGCCAGCAGCCGCAGGAAGCGGAACTGCGCGCGATCTTCATTGTGCGTCGCAACAAAAGTGCCCTTGCCCTGCCGCCGGACCACGAGATTTTCGGCAGCCAGCTCGTCGATCGCCTTGCGGACGGTGCCCTGGCTGACCTTGTACCGGGCCGCGAGCTCCACTTCGCTCGGGATGATCTCGCCCGGCTTCCACTCACCGGTTTCGAGACTTTGCGTGATTAATGACTTAATCTGCTGGTATAACGGGCTGAACGTCGGCGACGGCGCAACCGCAGGCGAAGATGCGGGATCGCTCGCGCCCGGCTGCCCTGGGCCGCCTGCGCCGGTCTGATTCGCGGTATTCGCCTGGTTCGATGTCATGGCGCGCATTTCATCACAAACCGCACTTTTAAGTCCACTCAATTTCCGCAAAACATCTGTCTTATATAAGACATATGATACCGTTTGACTTTGAGCGAGACGGCTCCTACACTCCGGGTCGAGCAAGGGTTCGCGGGTGCAAAAGCGCGTCCCCGGCTACGTGCCACGGCCGTCTCCAGGTTCACCGCGTCTGCCATCGCGAGTCCTCCGCCCTGCTTCAATGCAACACTCCGCACAACGCGCATAGAATGGCGTTTTCGCGAGTGTCCAACGCTTCACCCGTCCTGGAGATTTTCAATGGCTAAGCCCGCAAAGCGTGTTGCCGTCACCGGCGCCGCAGGTCAAATCGCTTACTCCCTGCTGTTCCGCATCGCGAACGGCGACCTGCTCGGCAAGGACCAGCCGGTCATCCTGCAACTGCTCGACCTCCCGCAAGCCCAAGGTGCCGTCAAAGGCGTCGTGATGGAACTCGACGATTGCGCGTTCCCGCTGCTGTCGGGCGTCGTGATCACCGATGATCCGAAGGTCGCATTCAAGGATGCCGACGTCGCACTGCTGGTCGGCGCACGTCCGCGCTCGAAGGGCATGGAGCGCAAGGACCTGCTGTCGGCAAACGCCGAAATCTTCACGGTTCAGGGCGCTGCGCTGAACGAAGTCGCCAGCCGCGACGTGAAGGTGCTGGTCGTCGGCAACCCGGCGAACACGAACGCCTACATCGCGATGAAGTCGGCACCGGATCTGCCGAAGAAGAACTTCACGGCCATGCTGCGCCTCGACCACAACCGCGCGCTGTCGCAGCTCGCCGCGAAGTCGGGCAAGCCGGTCGCCTCGATCGAGAAGCTCGCCGTGTGGGGCAACCACTCGCCGACGATGTACCCCGACTTCCGCTTCGCGACCGCCGAAGGCGAATCGCTGCTGAAGCTGATCAACGACGACGCGTGGAACCGCGACACGTTCATCCCGACCGTCGGCAAGCGCGGCGCGGCGATCATCGAAGCGCGCGGCCTGTCGTCGGCAGCGTCGGCAGCGAACGCAGCGATCGACCACGTGCGTGACTGGGTCCTCGGCACGAACGGCAAGTGGGTCACGATGGGCATCCCGTCGGACGGCTCGTACGGCATCCCCGAAGACATCATCTACGGCGTGCCGGTCGTTTGCGAAAACGGCGAGTACAAGCGCATCGAAGGCCTGGAAATCGACGCGTTCTCGCGCGAGAAGATGGACGGTACGCTGGCCGAGCTGCTCGAAGAGCGCGATGGCGTCGCCCACCTGCTGAAGAACTAAGCATCACGCGTATTGCCGGGCTACCCTCGGGCAGCCCGGTTTCGGCCCGGGCCGGCATGCCGCCGGCCCGGCCGCCCGATCCGATCCGCGCACGTTTTGCCGCCCCGCGCTTGCCGCGCACCGGCCCAGAACGCGCCCGAATCCGATTTTCTCCACGTTGACCCGCTTCCCTGACGTAGACGAGATGGCCGCGCTCACTCCCGCACAAGTGTTGTACGACGGGGCGTCCCCGCCCGCGATCCTGCCCTGCTGTGATCACTACGCGGGCAGCGAAAAGCTGATGCGCAAGTCGCTCGCGCTGCAGGCCGAGCTGGGCCCCGTGTTCGACATCACGCTCGACTGCGAAGACGGCGCGGCCGTCGGCCAGGAAGCCGCGCATGCGGCACTCGTCACCGACCTCCTCGGCAGCGACGAGAACCGCTTCGGCCGCGTCGGCGTCCGCATCCACGACTTTTCCCACCCGCACTGGCGCGACGACGTACGCATCGTGCTGCGTGCGGCGCGCGCCCCCGCCTACATTACGCTCCCGAAGATCGCGAGTGCCGCCGACGCCGCCGAAATGACCGCGTTCATCGAAGGCACGCGCCGCGAGCTGGGCATCGCGCAGCCGATTCCGGTCGACGTGCTGGTCGAGACGCACGGCGCGCTCGCGCACGCGGCCGCCCTCGCCGCGCTGCCGACGGTCGGCACGCTGAGCTTCGGGCTGATGGATTTCGTCTCCGCGCACCACGGCGCGATTCCCGATTCCGCGATGCGCTCGCCCGGCCAGTTCGAGCACCCGCTCGTGCGCCGCGCGAAGCTGGAAATCGCCGCGGCCTGCCACGCGCACGGCAAGACGCCGTCGCACAACGTGACGACCGAGGTGCGCGACATGAGCGTCGTCGCCGCCGATGCACGCCGCGCGCGCGACGAATTCGCCTTCACGCGGATGTGGAGTATCCACCCCGCACAGATCCGCCCGATCGTCGACGCATTCGCGCCGCGCACCGACGAGGTCGCGCTGGCCGCCGAGATCCTGCTGGCCGCGCAGGCCGCCGACTGGGGCCCGACGCGCCACGGTGATACGCTGCACGATCGCGCGAGTTACCGGTATTACTGGTCGGTGCTGCGCCGCGCGCGGGCCACCGGCCAGCCCTTACCGGCCGAGGCCGCGCCGCTGTTCGGCCCGGCCGCCGCGGGCAGCGCGCCGTAAGCGCGCGCCGCCGGCCGATACACGAGTTTCATGCATTCGACGAGGCGCGAACCGGATAGAGGTTTGCGAAACGACAAAAAACGTAACGGAGCCCGAAAACCTGATATATGCGCGGCCAAATAGGTGAAAATAGCGGCCGCTGCGCGCTTTCGGGGCGCGTGCAGTTTCAAACCGGCCGGCAGTTTCGATTGCCGGCCCTTGTCAACTGATTATCGAAAGGTTCTGACTCCATGAAGAAACTCCTGATCGCTACCGCCATCGGCGCCTTGTCCGCCACGATGCTGGTGTCGGCTCCGAGCGCGTTTGCCCAGGGTACGACCACGACGACCGCGAAGAAGGCAACGGCCAAGCGCCCGGCGCCGGCCAAGCGCATCATCCCGCGCAGCAAGAAGGCACAGGCACGTGCCGCAGCGAAGGTTGATCCGGTACCGGACGGCGCGGTCAAGTGGTCCTGCAAGGAAGGTCTGTCGTTCGACCTCGCCGGCGACATGAAGCGCGACCAGGTCGTCACGGTTCACTGGGCGAAGAAGAACTACAAGCTGCCGCGTCAGGCCACGACGACGGGTGCCGACACGTTCTACGATCCGGCAGCAGGCTTCAAGCTGATCGTGATCCCGACCAAGGCGATGCTGTTCTCCGACGCAAACGGCGGCGAACGCCTCGCGGACGAATGCGTGACGCCGGAAATGACGCAAGGCACGCCGGCACCGACGCAGTCGAACGAGCTGAAGCCGGCAACGAACTAAGCGCGTTCCCATCGGCCCCTCGATGTCCGCCCCGGTCTCCAACGTCCGCCCTGCTCCGGATACGGTACTCGTCGATATCGTCGACTACGTGCTGAATGCCGGCATCGACAGCGCGCTCGCGCTGGAGACGGCGCGTCATTGCCTGATCGACACGCTCGGATGTGGACTCGAGGCGCTGTCCTACCCTGCCTGCACCAAGCTGCTTGGCCCCGTCGTGCCGGGCACGATCGTGCCGAACGGCGCGAAGGTGCCCGGCACGTCCTTCCAGCTCGATCCCGTCCAGGCCGCCTTCGGCATCGGCGCGATGATCCGCTGGCTGGACTTCAACGACACCTGGCTCGCCGCCGAATGGGGTCATCCGTCCGACAATCTCGGCGGGATCCTGGCGACGGCCGACTGGCTTTCCCGCACGGCCGTCGCGGCCGGCCGGAAGCCGCTCACGATGCGCGACGTGCTGGTCGCGATGATCCAGGCCCACGAGATCCAGGGCTGCCTCGCTCTCGAGAATTCGTTCAATGCGGTCGGGCTCGACCACGTGCTGCTCGTTAAGGTCGCATCGACGGCCGTCGTCGGCCGGCTGCTCGGGCTCACGCGCGACGAGCTGATCAACGCGGTGTCCAACGCGTTCGTCGACGGCCAGGCGCTGCGCACCTACCGCCACGCGCCGAATACCGGCTCGCGCAAATCATGGGCGGCGGGCGACGCCACGTCCCGCGCGGTGCGCCTCGCGCTGATCGCGAAAACGGGTGAAATGGGCTACCCGTCGGCGCTCACCGCAAAAACCTGGGGCTTCTACGACGTGCTGTTCGACGGCAAGCCGTTCCGCTTCCAGCGCCCGTATGGCACGTACGTGATGGAAAACGTGCTGTTCAAGATCGCGTTCCCCGCCGAATTCCACGCGCAAACGGCCGCCGAGGCCGCGCTGCAGCTGCACGCGCAGCTCGCCGCCGCGGGCCGCACGACCGACGACATCAGCCGGATCACGATCCGCACGCACGCGGCCGCGATCCGCATCATCGACAAGCAGGGCCCGCTCGCCAATCCGGCCGACCGCGACCACTGCATCCAGTACATGGTCGCCGTGCCGCTGCTGTTTGGCCGGCTGACCGCGGCCGACTACGAAGATTCGGCCGCCGCCGATCCCCGCATCGACGCGCTGCGCGCGAAAACCGTGTGCGTCGAGGATCCGCAGTTCACGAAGGATTACCACGACCCGGACAAGCGCTCGATCGCGAATGCACTGACGATCGAGTTCGCGGACGGGTCGACGCTTGCCGAGGTGGCGGTCGAATACCCGCTCGGTCACCGGCGGCGCCGGGCCGAAGGCGTCCCGCTCCTGGTCGAGAAGTTCAGGACCAACCTTGCCCGCCGCTTCCCGGCAAAGCAGCAACAAGCGATTCTCGACGTGTCGCTGGACCAGGCAAAGCTCGAAGCAATGCCGGTCGATGAGTACGTCGATCTGTATGTGATATAGCCGTCATCTACAGGACACTTTGTTTCCTAGCCTTAAACCCAGGAAAATCACCATGGCCCACAATCTCCACAAGACCCTCAAGGAATTCGACAGCGGTTCCGGCAAAGGCAAGTTCTACTCGCTGCCGCAGCTCGGCAAGGAACTGAAGACGAAGATCGAACGCCTGCCGGTGTCGATCCGTATCGTGCTCGAGTCCGTGCTGCGCAACTACGACGGCAAGAAAATCACCGAAGCGCACATCGAGCAGCTCGCGAACTGGAAGCCGACCGAGAAGCGCGTCGACGAGATTCCGTTCGTGGTGTCGCGCGTCGTGCTGCAGGATTTCACGGGCGTGCCGCTGCTCGCCGACATCGCGGCCATGCGCGGCGTCGCCGAGCGTACGGGCAAGAACCCGAAGAAGATCGAGCCGCTGGTCCCGGTCGATCTCGTCGTCGATCACTCGGTGCAGATCGATTACTTCCGCCAGAAGGACGCGCTCGACCTGAACATGAAACTGGAATTCCAGCGCAACAACGAGCGCTACCAGTTCATGAAGTGGGGCATGCAGGCATTCGACACGTTCAAGGTCGTGCCGCCGGGCGTCGGCATCGTCCACCAGGTGAACCTCGAGTACCTCGCGCGCGGCGTCCACAAGAAGGCGGACGGCGGCGACACCGTGTACTACCCGGATACGCTGGTCGGCACCGACAGCCACACGACGATGATCAACGGCATCGGCGTGGTCGGCTGGGGCGTGGGCGGCATCGAGGCGGAAGCCGGCATGCTCGGCCAGCCGGTGTACTTCCTGACGCCGGACGTCGTCGGCGTCGAGCTGAAGGGCAAGCTGCGCGAAGGCGTGACAGCCACCGACCTGGTGCTGACGATCACCGAAATGCTGCGCAAGGAGAAGGTCGTCGGCAAGTTCGTCGAATTCTTCGGCGAAGGCACGAAGTCGCTGTCGCTGCCGGATCGCGCGACGATCGGCAACATGGCGCCGGAATACGGCGCGACGATGGGCTTCTTCCCGGTCGACGAAAAGACGATCGACTACTTCGAAGGCACGGGCCGCACGAAGGCAGAAATCGCCGCGTTCGAAAACTACTTCAAGGCGCAGAAGCTGTTCGGCATCCCGAAGGCCGGCGACATCGACTACACGAAGGTCGTGACGCTCGACCTGGCGACGGTCGCACCGTCGCTGGCCGGCCCGAAGCGCCCGCAGGACCGCATCGAGATCGGCAACGTCAAGTCGACGTTCACCGACCTGTTCTCGAAGCCGGTGGCAGACAACGGCTTCGCGAAGAAGGCGGACGACCTGGCCACGCAATACACGACGAGCAACGGCGTCGACGTGAAGAACGGCGACGTGCTGATCGCCGCGATCACGTCGTGCACGAACACGTCGAACCCGAGCGTGCTGCTGGCTGCAGGCCTGCTCGCGAAGAAAGCGGTCGAGGCCGGCCTCACGGTCGATCCGAAGATCAAGACCTCGCTCGCGCCGGGATCGCGCATCGTCACCGAGTACCTGACGAAGACGGGCCTGCTGCCCTACCTGTCGAAGCTCGGCTTCGAAGTCGCGGCCTACGGCTGCACGACCTGTATCGGCAACGCGGGCGACCTCACGCCGGAGCTGAACGAAGCGATCACGAAGAACGACATCGTCGCGGCAGCCGTGCTGTCGGGCAACCGTAACTTCGAAGCGCGTATCCACCCGAACATCCGCGCGAACTTCCTCGCGTCGCCGCCGCTGGTCGTCGCCTACGCGATCGCCGGCAACATCACGCGCGACCTGATGACCGAACCGGTCGGCAAGGGCAAGGGCGGCCGCGACATCTACCTCGGCGACATCTGGCCGACGAGCGAAGAAATCCACGCGCTGCTCAAGTTCGCGCTCGACCCGAAGAAGTTCGAGGACAACTACTCGAAGCTGACCAAGAAGGGCGACCTCTGGAGCAAGATCGAGGGCGAATCGGGCCAGGTCTACGACTGGCCGAAGTCGACCTACATCGCGGAGCCGCCGTTCTTCGGCAACGACTTCTCGATGGAACCGGCTGCGTCGATCCCGACGGTCAAGGGCGCACGCGCACTGGGCATCTTCGGTGACTCGGTCACGACCGACCACATCAGCCCGGCAGGCTCGATCAAGGAAGATTCGCCGGCAGGCAAGTGGCTGAAGGAAAACGGCGTGCAGAAGGCCGACTTCAACAGCTACGGCTCGCGCCGCGGCAACCACGACGTGATGATGCGCGGCACGTTCGCGAACGTCCGGATCAAGAACCTGATGATCCCGGCGAAGGCAGACGGCACGCGCGTCGAAGGCGGCCTGACGATCCACCAGCCGAGCGGCGAACAGCAGTCGATCTACGACGCGGCCATGCAGTATGTCGGCGCCGATACGCCGACGGTCGTGTTCGCGGGCGAAGAGTACGGCACGGGCTCGTCGCGCGACTGGGCCGCGAAGGGCACGCAACTGCTCGGCGTGAAGGCCGTGATCGCACGCAGCTTCGAGCGCATCCACCGCTCGAACCTGGTCGGCATGGGCGTGCTGCCGCTGCAGTTCAAGGGCTCGGACAGCATCCAGTCGCTCGGCATCACCGGCGACGAAACGTATGACATCGAAGGCCTCGGCGACGACTTCAAGCCGCAGCAGGACGTCACGCTGGTGATCAACCGCAAGAACGGTGAGTCGCAGCGCGTGCAGGTGCTGCTGCGCATCGATACGCCGATCGAAGTCGACTACTACAAGCACGGCGGTATCCTGCCGTTCGTGCTGCGCTCGCTGCTCGCAGCGTAAGCGCGCGGCTTTTGCAGGTGCCGCAGCCGCCTCGCGGCGGTTGCGGCCGATTTGGATGCCCGACCTCGTGTCGGGCATTTTTTTGCCCGCGCGTCAGGCGCGCATCATGCGGCCTTGCTGCTGCGCGGCTTCGCACCCGCGCCGGGCCGCGCGTTCTTCTTCAGATGCGTGCGGTTGTAGTCGATCGCCGCGCGGACGAGGTTCTTCAGCGCCCGCTTGTCGAGCTTGTCGCCTTCGAAGAAATCGATCGCGCGCCGCGCATTGCCGTCGAGGCCGTCGTTGAACAGCTTGTCGGGATCGGGCAGCTGCGCGCCGTGCATGAAGGTCACCTTCACCTTGCCCTTGTGCGCGTTCGCCACCGCGATCATCCCGTCGCACGACCATACGGGGCTGCCCATCCATTTCCATTCCTCGACGATGCCCGCTTGCGCGTCGAGGATCGTCTGGCGCAGGTCGGCGAAGGTCTTGCCGCGCCAGTCGTCGATGCCGGCGATCAGCGCGTCGATGCGCTCCGACGGCGTGAGGTCGGTTGTGCTCATGCGCGGGCCTCCGTGCCTTCGTCCGGGCGAGCCAGCACCTGTTCGAGCGAGTCGAAGAACCGCACCCAGCCGTGCTGCGCCCCGCGGTACGCCTGCTCCTGATCCGTACGGAAGCCGACCTGCTCCATCCGCAGGTGCGTGCCGGCAGGCGTCGGCGTGAGCGTCCACGTGACGACGCTTTCGAGACCGTACGCGGCCCACGTATAGGACAACGCATGCGGCGGCTCGATCGTCAGGACCGTGCAGTCGACCGAGCCCCAGTCGGCGCGGAAGCTGAAGGCGCGGCCCGCGACGGGCTCGAAATCGCTCTTCATCAGCCACGCCTCGATCAGGTGCGGTTGCGTGAGCGCGCGCCAGATCTTCTCCGGCGGATGAGGCAGCTCCCGGTCGACGACGACGGAGCGCGTTTCGGTGGTGGCCTGGTTCATTATTGGTCCATCCTTTTCAGAAGATCTTCGAGGGCATCGAACCGGTTCTGCCAGAAGCCGGCCATCTGGCTCGTCCAGTCGATCAACGGGGCCAGCGCTTGAGGCTGCGCGCTGTAGTGCGTCTGCCGGCCTTCGTGACGATCGCTCACGAGCCCGGCCTGCTTCAGGACGCCCAGATGCTTCGAGACGGCAGGCTGCGAAACGCCCGCATGGGCCGTCAGCGCGGCAACCGTCAGCTCGCCGTCCGCGCACAGCCGCTCGAAGAGCGCGCGGCGCGTGGGATCGGCAAGTGTCCTGAAAAGCATGTCGTGTGCGTTCTGCATGTTCAAATCCATAACCCGATGGTTATGAATCGAAGCATATCCGCTGCTCGACGCGCGTCAAGGCGGAATTTCACGAACGACGTCGTGCGATCTTGCGCGGGCCCGCCGTCCGCCGCGTCGGCGCGCACACGCCGCGGGATTCGAGCATTTCCTCTAATTTGCGACTGCAGCATGCGATCCGAAAGCAGCCCGCAAGACTGTCGCAAGCGCCGTTCCACAGTTCGGGAAACGTTTGCGATCGACCCCCCCCTTTTTTGTGCACACCCGAACCCGTACCTGCCGCGTCGCTTCGTTTGACCACATAGTGCGACGCAGCACGCGGCAACGACCGGTCTCGCGCGATGCGTTCATGCATCGATCCGCTTCGCGATCACGCACGTTCCGACGCCGCGACGAGCGACTCGCGCGTGCGAACGTCGCGCCTTGCGCGCCGTTGTATCGCGAACCGGTTCCGATCGCCCCTGCCGCGATCGCTTGCGCGGATGACGCAACGCGTGCGCGCGCACGCGCCGATGTCAGAACTGACAGCTATGGAAAATGGCAGCTACCTGAACGGCGGTGACGCCCTACGCTCGTCACCGCTCGCGATCCCACAAGGGTCGAGGGCTCCAGCAACGTCGTCTCTCCTAAAAAGGACTCCCGATGAAAAGGAACGCCTGGTTTGCCCTGCCCCTGCCGTCGCCCCGCCGCCTTGCGTGCGTGGCACCGCTCGTGTTCGCCGCCGCTGCGGCGCATGCGGCGACGGACTGGGTCGACACCCATACGAAGGCCTTTCTGACCGGCCCGCAGTTGATGGCGCGCAGCGCGGCGCCGTCGCTCGAACTTGCGGCCGGCGAAACAACCAACGTCGTCGTCAGCCTGAAGCTGCGCAATGCCGCGCAACTCAAGCAACTGGCGCGCGACGTGAACCGGCCGGGCAGCGCGCATTACCACCAGTACCTCACGCATGCGCAGTTCCTCGCCAGCTACGCGCCGACCGAAGCGCAGGTGAAGTCGGTCGTCGACTATCTGCACAAGAGCGGCTTCGTGAACGTCGAGGTCGCACCGAACCGGTTGCTGGTATCCGCACGCGGCACGGCCGGCACCGTGAAGACCGCATTCAACACGTCGCTCGTGCACTTCGAATACGCGGGCCGCTCGGGCTTCGCGAACACGTCGACCGCACAGGTGCCGCGCGCACTCGGCGACGTCGTCGGCTCGGTGCTCGGGCTGCAGAGCGTCGCACACGCGCGGCCGCTGCTGCGCATCGGAAACGTGGCGAAGCCGCAGGCGCTCGCGGCCGGCACGGCGACCGGCCACTATCCGAAAGAATTCCCGGGCCTCTACAACGCGACCGGCGTGCCGACCGCGGCCGGTGTCACCGTCGGCATCATCACGATCGGCGGCGTGTCGCAGACGCTGACGGACCTGAAGCAGTTCACGTCGAGCAACGGTTACGGCACCGTCTCGACGCAGACCGTCCAGACCAACGGCTCGGGCGGCACCTACACCGACGACCAGGACGGCCAGGGCGAGTGGGATCTCGACAGCCAGTCGATCGTCGGCTCGGCCGGCGGCCAGGTCGGCAAGCTCGTGTTCTATATGGCCGACCTCAACGCCAGCGGCAACACGGGCCTCACGCAGGCGTTCAACCAGGCCGTGTCGGACAACACCGCGAAGGTGATCAACGTGTCGCTCGGCTGGTGCGAGACCGACGCGAACGCGGACGGCACGATCGACGCAGAGGAACAGATCTTCACGACCGCCGCAGCGCAAGGCCAGACGTTCTCGGTCTCGTCGGGCGACGAAGGCGTGTACGAGTGCAACAACCGCGGCTATCCGGACGGCTCGAACTACACGGTGTCGTGGCCGGCCTCGTCGCCGCACGTGGTCGCGATCGGCGGCACGACGCTCTACACGTCGTCGTCGGGCGCGTTCTCGAATGAAACGGTGTGGAACGAAGGGCTCGACGGCAACGGCAAGCTGTGGGCGACGGGCGGCGGCGTCAGCACGATCCTGCCCGCGCCGTCTTGGCAGTCGGGCAGCAACCGCCAGCTGCCGGACGTGTCGTTCGACGCCGCGCAAAGCACGGGGGCGTACATCTACAACTACGGCCAGTTGCAGCAGATCGGCGGCACGAGCCTCGCCGCGCCGATCTTCACGGGCCTCTGGGCGCGTCTGCTCGCAGCGAACGGCACGGGCCTCGGCTTCCCGGCCGGCAAGTTCTACGCCGACATTCCGTCGAACCCGTCGCTCGTGCGCTACGACGTGGTGTCGGGGAACAACGGCTATCAGGGGTATGGCTATAACGCAGGCACCGGCTGGGATTACACGACCGGCTTCGGCAGCCTGAACATCGCGAACCTCAACCAGCTGATCAAGTCGGGCGGGTTCTAAGCGAAGCGTGAAGGCCGGCGCGCAGCGGTGGTGGGCCGCGCGCCGGCTGACGAACAGCAGCAAGAGCCCCGCTCGATGCGCGGCGTCACCACTATCCACCGCGTCAATATCGACATGACAAACATCCGTTGGATCAATTTCCGAACGGATGCGACAGTGGGCATTCACACAACCCGTGCTGCCCGCGATGTCGACCACCAACCTGCCCTCCCTCAGCCCGCCCGTTCACGACGGCCTGCCGACGCGACAGCGAATCGCGGCGTTGATCGCCCTCTCGCTCGCGGTCGCAATGGCCAACCTCGATACGGCCATCACCAATACCGCGCTGCCGACCATCGGCAGAAGCATCGGTGCCGATCCTGCGTCGGTGATCTGGGTCGTCAATGCGTATCAGCTTGCGATGGTCGCGACCTTGCTGCCGTTTGCGTCGCTCGGCGAGATCGTGGGCCATCGGCGCATTTATATCGCCGGGCTGGTCCTGTTCACCGCAAGCTCGCTTGCGTGTGGCGTCGCCGGGTCCCTTGCCGCGCTTGCCGCCGCACGTGCGTTGCAAGGCATCGGCGCGGCCGCGATCATGAGCGTCAACACCGCGTTGATTCGTTTCGCCTATCCGGCCCGGTTGCTCGGGCGGGGTGTCGGATTGAATGCAATCGTCGTCGCCGTTTCGTTCACCGTGGGGCCGACCGTTGCGTCGGCCATTCTCTCGATCACGTCATGGCATTGGCTGTTCCTGATCAACGTTCCCATTGGGCTGCTTTCCGTCGCATTGGCCGTCCGCACGCTGCCGATCACCGATCGCGCCCGGCATGACTTCGACGTCATCGCCGCACTGCTGTGCGCCGGTTGCTTCGCATTACTGATACTCGGACTGGGGACGGTGTCGCATGATGGCTTGTCGCCGACGGTCATGGCTGAATGGATCGTCGCGGCAGGGTTCGGCTACGCGCTGCTGAAGCGCCAGGCACATCACCCCGCTCCGCTGCTCGCCGCCGACCTGTTTCGGCGGCCGGTCTTCTCCCTTTCTGCCGCCACGTCGGTCTGCTCGTTTGCGACGCAAGGCCTCGCGTTCGTGTCGCTGCCGTTCTTCCTGCAAGCCGGCCTCGGCAACAGTCAGGTCGACACCGGCTTCCTCATGACGCCGTGGCCTGTCGTGGTGGCCATCATGGCACCCGTTGCCGGACGACTGGCCGACCGATACCCGGCGGGTATCCTCGGCACCGTCGGCCTCTTCATCCTGTGCATCGGCATGGCGTCGCTGGCCATGCTGCCGCCCGCGCCTTCGACGCTCGATATCGTGTGGCGCATGATGATGTGCGGCGCCGGGTTCGGCTTCTTCCAGGCACCGAACCTCAAGGCGCTGATGGGCAGTGCGCCGGCCGAGCGCAGCGGCGGCGCCAGCGGCATCGTCGCGACGGCCCGCCTGCTCGGACAGACGCTCGGTGCAGCGTTGGTCGCCCTGTCCTTTCACGTCTCCGGGCCAAGCGGCCCGATCGCCGCGTTGTGGATCGGCAGCGCCTTTGCGCTGACGGGTACAGCGATCAGCTGCCTTCGGCAATTGCCACGCTGGCGACACCCATGATGCATCGACTGCGTTCAGCCCGCCGTGCGCTGCGCGTCGGGCAACCGCATCGGCTTTGCCGCCTCGCGAATCTTCTCTCTCAGCCAGGTCTGCGCCGGCACGCTGTCGTGGCGCCGGTGCCAATACATCGACCAATGGAACCCCGCTGACTCGAACGGGAGCGCCTTGAGCACCAGCCCGTCTGCCGCGAAACGTTCGGCCAGGCGCGCGGACATCACCGCGACCATCGACGAATGGCGCAACAGATGCGGTACGACCAGCCAGTGCGGCACATTCAGCACCACGTTCCGCGCGCGGCGCATCCCGGCGAGCTTTGCGTCGACATAACGCCCGTCGGTCGAACTGATGGACACCTTGAGATGCGGCAGCGAAAGAAACAGGTCGAGCGTCAATGCTTCAGCAGCACACGGATGGTCCCGCGCCATCACGCAGACCATGCGGTCGTCGAACAGCGGCATCGCCTGCACCGCGCCCGCATGCTCCAGATCCATGCTCACCGCGACGTCGATATCGTCGGCTTCGAGCGCGGTCACGGTCTGCCCCGGCGACAGGTGCACCACGTCGAGCGTCACGCCCGGCGCTTCCTGCTCGAGCTGCGCGAGCAATGGCGGCATCAGCAGGTACTCGAGCACGTCGGACATTCTCAGCCGGAAGTGCCCGGCCGTCGTTGCCGGATCGAACGCGCCATCCGACTCGAGGAGCCGCTCCGCCTGGCGCAGCAGTTGCCTCAGCGGCTCTTCCAGTTCCAGCGCACGCGGCGTCGGCTCCATGCCGGTTGCATTGCGTATCAGCAACTCGTCGCGCATCAGGATTCGCAAACGTCCCAGCGCGCTGCTCATCGCCGATTGACTCAACCCCACCTTCGTCGCGGCACGCGTCACGTGCTTCTCGGTCAGCAACGCATCGAGTGCAACCAGCAGATTCAGGTCAACGCTGCGCAGATTCATAGGGGCTCGCGAATTCGATGTGAACGTCCACGTTGCACCGAGCCGTGCGTTCGGTCAATGACGACGGCATGCCGCGCCCCGCCCGCTACTCCGTCGCGCGCTCGCTCACGCGCTCCGACGCGGCCGGCACGCCAGCCCGATGCGACGGCGCAAAGAGCCGCAACCCGCTCGCGACACTTGCGGCTCCGGCGAAGCCCGCGCCCAGCATCAGCGCGAGTGTCGGCCCGTGGCGTCCCGCGATCCCGAACGACAGCGCGACGAGCGCCGCGCCCGTCGCCTGCCCGATCAGCCGCGCAGTCGCGATGATCCCGCTCGCGCCGCCGCTGCGCTCGGGCGGCGCACTCGACATCAGCGCCTTCAGGTTCGGCGACTGGAAGAAACCGAAGCCCGCGCCGCACAGCATCATCCGCCAGCCGATGTCGATGACGCCCGGCGCCGCCGGCAACGCGGCGAGCGACACCATGCCCGCGCTCAGCAAGGCAAGACCGATCGCGCCGAGCAGGCCCGGCGGATAGCGATCCGACAAGCGCCCCGCGATCGGCGCGGCAAGCGCGACGATCACCGACCACGGCGTCATCAGGAACCCCGTCTCGACCGCGTTGCGATGCAGGACGGTTTCGAAATAGAACGGCAGCGATACGAACGCGAGCCCCTGTGCAGCGAACGCGCACACGGCGGTCAGCGCGGAGAGCGTGAACACGGGCCGGCGAAACAGGTCGACCGGCAGCATCGGCGCGGGGTGCCCGGCCTGGCGGCGGATCAGCAGCCAGCCGAATGTGAGCGCGACCGCGGCCGCCGCGAACACGATGGAAAGCGGCCCGCGCTGCGCGAATTCGCCGAGCGCGAAGATCAGCGACGCGAACGTGATCACGTTGAACAATGCCGCAACCGGATCGAACGCATGCTTGCCGCGTGCCGTCTGCGGCAGCGACGGAATCGCCACTGCAAGCGCGAACACGCCGAGCGGCACGTTCACCGCGAACAGCCACGGCCATGCGGCGACCGACAGGATCAGCGACGCGATGGTCGGCCCCACCGCGAACGACACGCCGACCACGAGCGCGTTGAAGCCGACGCCGCGCCCGAGCCGGTGCGCGGGGAACAGGCCGCGGATCAGCGCGACGTTGACGCTCATGATCGCGCTCGCGCCGAAGCCCTGCACGATCCGCGCGGCCGTCAGCATCGGCAGCGTCGACGCGAGCGAACAGCCGAGCGACGCAAGCGTGAACACCGCGAGCCCGGCGATATACACGCGCTTGTGGCCGACGATATCGCCGAGCGACGCGAACGGCAGCAGCGTCGCGACCATCGCGAGCTGGTACGCGTTGATGATCCATACGGACGCGGCCGGCGATGCATGCAGGTCGGTGGCGATCGCGGGCAGCGCGGTGTTCGCGATCGCGGTGTCGAGCGTCGCGAGCGCGACGGCCAGCAGCACGGCGGACATCGCGCGCCAGTTGACGGCCGGCTCATGGGCGCCGGCGGGGGAAGCGAATTCGGACAAGATGAGGCTCGGCTGACGAGCGACGCGTTGCGCCACGTCGCGGATTGGACTCGCGGCGGCGTTCCGGTCGCACCGCATGGAACGCGCGCCGCCGCGCCCCGTATTGTTGCAGAGCCGCATCGAACGTGCAGGCGGCCGCTTCGTCAGTCAGCAAAATGAAAGAAAATGCGTGGCCGTGCAGGACGCGCGGCCACGCAGGTGCAACAGGCAGGCGCCCCGCGTCAGGTCACCGCGCGCCGCGCATTGCGTCCGCGCAGCCATTCGAGCGCAAGCAGCAGGCTCGTCGAGAAGATGATCAGGATCGTTGCGAGCGCAGCGATCGTCGGGCTGATGTTCTCGCGGATGCCCGTGAACATCTGGCGCGGCAGCGTCGTCTGGTCGGCGCCCGCGAGAAACAGCGTGACGACGACTTCGTCGAACGACGTCGCAAACGCGAACAGCGCGCCCGACATCACACCCGGCGCGATCACCGGCAGCGTCACGCGGAAGAACGTCGACACCGGATTCGCGCCGAGCGACAGGCTCGCGCGCACGAGGTTCTGGTTGAAGCCCTGCAATGTCGCGGCAACCGTCGTCACGACGAACGGCACGCCGAGCGCCGCGTGCGCGGCAATCAGCCCCGTGTAGGTGTTCGCGAGCCCGAGCGGCGCGAAGAACAGGTACATGCCGACGCCGACCACGACGACCGGCACGATCATCGGCGACAGCAGCACGGCCATCAGCAGCCCCTTGCCGCGGAAATCGGCCTTCGTGAGACCGATCGCGGCGAGCGTGCCGAGCACGGTTGCGACGACGGTCGCCGACGGGGCGACGATGAAGCTGTTCTTCGCGGCCATCCGCCACTCGTCCGATGCAATCAGGTTCTCGTACCAGCGCGTCGAGAAGCCCGGGATCGGATAGACGAGGAACGTGCTCGACGAAAACGACAACGGCACGATCGCGAGCACCGGCAGGATCAGGTACAGCAGCGTCAGTACGACGAGCACGCGCAGCGCGACGTACCACGCGCGCTCGACGAACGACATGTGCGGCGCAAACAGCGGCCTGGCGAGTTTCATGATCCGAATCCCCTTCCCGTTTCGTAGTGCGCGGCGCTCAACCGAGGCTCACGTTGGTGCGCGTGAAGCGCCCGTACACCGCGTACAGCACCAGCGTTGCCGCGAGCAGCAACCCGCCGAGCGCACACGCCATGCCCCAGTTGATCGTCACGTTCGTGAAGTACGCGACGTAGTAGCTGACCATCTGGTCGTTCGGCCCGCCGAGCAGCGCGGGCGTGATGTAGTAGCCGATCGCGAGGATGAACACGAGCAGCGCGCCCGCGCCGACGCCCGGGTAGGTCTGCGGCACGTATACGCGCCAGAACGCGGCGAACGGATGGCTGCCGAGCGACACGGCCGCACGCTGGTAGGTCGGCGGGATCGACTTCATCACGCTGTAGAGCGGCAGGATCATGAACGGCAGCAGGATGTGCGTCATCGAGATGTACACGCCGACGCGGTTGAACAGCAGCGTCAGCGGATGCGAGATCAGCCCGCTGCCGATCAGCGCCTTGTTGACGAGCCCTTCGCTCTGCAGCAGCACGATCCACGCGGCGACCCGCACGAGCACCGACGTCCAGAACGGAATCAGCACGAGGATCATCACGAGGTTTGCACGACGCTCCGACAGCGTCGAGATCCAGTACGCGAGCGGATAGCCGAGCAGCAGCGCGAACAGCGTGACGGCGACGCCGATCACGAACGTGCGGCCGAAGATCGCGAGATAGATCGACTGGTCGGGATCGGCCGGCACGATGTGGCCGAAGCCGTCCTGCTTGTGGTCGAGCGCGGCGAGCAGGTAGAACGGCGACACCTGGCTGCCGTTCTTCGCGATCGACTGCCAGTACGCGACGTCGCCCCAGCGCGAATCGAGTTCGACGATTTTTTCGCGCGTCTGCGCGGGCGTCAGCGCCGCGTCGCCAGCCCCGCCCTCGCCCTTCAGCGGCATCGCGCGCGCCGTCTTCGCGACGAGCGAGCGATAGCCGGGAATCTCGGTGTTCAGCCGTCGCGCGAGCGCACCCATCGCCTCGCTGTCGGCCACCTTCGTCATGTCGGCCGCGAGTGCGACATACGCGGCGTCGGCCGGCGGTGTCTTGCGGTCCCAGCCCGACAGCGCCCTGACCGTGTTCGGCAACGCGGTCGCGATCTCCGGGTTCTGCACCGCGCGCGTGAGCAGCGTGCCGATTGGCACGACGAAAATCAGCAGCAGGAAAATCGCGAGCGGCGCGACCAGCAACAGTGCCATCGTGCGCTTGCGGGCCTCGGCGGCCTTCAGCTCGCGCTTGAGTGCGGCGTTCGACGGCGAGGAAGGCGCGATCGTCATCGTATTCAACGTTTCTCTCCGGCCGGGCACGTTCCGGCGGAATGCCGCGCGACACGATCGACGTGTCGCGCGGCCGGTTGCATCAGGACACCTGAACGGCGGTTACTTCGTCGCCCACGCAGTGAAGCGCTGCTCGAGCTCGTCGCTGTGGTCGGTCCAGAAGCCGATGTCTTCCAGCACCGCGTTCTTGCCGTTGGCCGGCGAGTTCGGCAGGTTCGCGAGCGTCTTCGCGTCGAGCGCCTTGATCGCCGCGATGTTCGCCGGGCCGTACGCAATGTGCTGCGCGTAGCCCTGCTGCGGCTTCGGCGTCAGCGTGTACGCGATGTACTGCTCGGCCAGCGCCTTGTTCGGCGAACCCTTCGGAATCGCCCAGTAGTCGAGGTCGTAGATGCTGCCGTTCCACACGACCTTCAGGTTCTTGCCTTCCTTCTGTGCTGCGTCGATGCGGCCGTTGTACGCGGTCGACATCACGACGTCGCCGGCGACGAGGAACTGCGGCGGCTGCGCGCCCGCTTCCCACCACTGGATGTTCGGCTTCAGCTCGTCGAGCTTCTTGAACGCGCGGTCCTGGCCAGCCTTCGTGCCGAGCACCTTGTACACATCCTTCGGCGCGACGCCGTCGGCCATCAGCGCGAATTCGAGGTTATAGCGCGCGCCCTTGCGCATGCCACGCTTGCCGGGGAATTTCTTCACGTTCCAGAAATCGGCCCAGCCGGTCGGTGCCGACTTCAGCTTGTCCGCGTTGTACGACAGCGCCGTCGACCACACGAAGAAGCCGACGCCGCACACCTGCGGCGATTCCGGAATCAGGTCGGACTTCTTCGCGATCTTCGACCAGTCGAGCTTCTCGTACAGCCCTTCGTCGCAGCCGCGGTTCAGGTCGCCCGATTCGACTTCGACCACGTCCCAGTTGACGTGCTTCGCCTCGACCATCGCCTTCACTTTCGCCTGCTCGCCGTTGTATTCGACGGCCGTGACCTTGTTGCCGGTCGCCTTCTCGAACGGCTGGTTGAACGCGGCCTTCTGTGCGTCGCCGTTCGCGCCGCCGAAGTTGACGACCGTGAGTTCGGCAGCCGATGCCGATGCGCCGACGACGGCGAGCGCCAGTGCCAGCGCGGTGCGCCGTGCGGTAAAGCTTGCTCGGTTCATGGTGGTTCCTCTCCTCTCGTGGTGGAAGTGGGCAGTTGTTGTTGACGACGTGCTACGGAAAATCGGGAAAACCCTGCTCAAGCGAACACGCGCAGGTGTTCGGGTGCAAATGCGAGCGCGACCGGTGCGCCGGGCGAGAATGCATCGATCGCGCCGGTGCCGAGCGGCACCTTCACGAAGCATTCGTCCTGGCCGGGCAGCGCGCAGCGCATGCGCACGTGATCGCCGAAATAGATGAGGCTGCGCGCCTCGCCGCTCAACCGGTTGGCGGCCGAGCCGTTCGCGTGCCCGTTCGCGCCGTGCGCGGCGAGGCTCATGCGTTCGGGGCGGATGCACGCGACGGCCGGCGCCCCCTCGGCCGCATCGCCGATGCGGCGGCCGACGAGCTTCGTGCCGTCGTCGAGCCGGAATTCGCAGAATTCGCCGTCGACGCGCGCGATGGTGCCGCGCAGCCGGTTGCTGTCGCCGATGAAGTTCGCGACGAATTCGTTGCAGGGCGATTCGTACAGGCGGTCGACGGTGTCGAGCTGCTGCACGATGCCCTTGTCGAACACGGCAACGCGATCGGACATCGTCAGCGCCTCGCCCTGGTCGTGCGTCACGTACACGAAAGTCACGCCGAGCTTTTCGTGCAGCGCCTTCAGTTCGTACTGCATGTGTTCGCGCAGTTGCTTGTCGAGCGCGCCGAGCGGCTCGTCCATCAGCACCAGCTTCGGCTCGAACACGAGCGCGCGCGCCAGCGCGATGCGCTGCTGCTGGCCGCCCGACAACTGGGCCGGGTAGCGTTTCGCGAAGCGCTCCATCTGCACCATCTTCAGCGCATGCGCGACGCGTTCCGCGCGCTCGCCGGCCGGCAGCTTGCGCACGGTCAGCGGATACGCGACGTTCTGCTCGACCGTCAGGTGCGGAAACAGCGCGTAGTTCTGGAACACCATGCCGATGTTGCGCTTGTGCGGCGGCACGTTGTTCAGCAGCTCGCCGTCGAGGCGGATCTCGCCGCCGGTCGGGAATTCGAAGCCGGCCAGCATCATCAGGCAGGTGGTCTTGCCCGAGCCCGACGGCCCGAGCAGCGTCAGGAATTCCCCGCGGTGGATATCGAGGTCGAGCGATTTGACGACCAGCGTTTCGCCGTCGTAGGTCTTCCGCACGCCGCGAAAGCTGACGATCACATCATCGGACTTCATCGTGGCTGTCCCCTTGCTTCGCGACAATTGATTTTGAGATGCGAGCCACTATACGGCGCGCACGGTTCTATACTAGGGAACCATTTCAATATTCCAAGTAGGACCACTTTGGATACCGTGATCCTCGCCGACTGGCTCTCCGCCCGCCTCGACCGCAGCTCGCCGGAGCCGATGTACCGCCAGTTGCTGCAGCAGATGCAGCAGGCCATCCTGACCGGCGAATTGGGGCCAGGTACCAAGCTGCCGAGTTCGCGCACGCTGGCGGCCGACCTGTCGATCGCGCGCAATACCGTGCTGCACGTGTATGACCAGCTGACGGCCGAAGGCTACGTGCTGACGACCACCGGCAGCGGCACCTATGTGGCCGACACACGGCCGGACGCCGCCGTGATCCACGTACCGGGCGCTACATCGCCCGTGTCGAGCGCCGATGAACCGCCGCTACCGGACGTGCAGGGCGGCCTGTCGATGCGCGGCCGGCAACTGATCGAACATGCGGGCGTATCGCGGCGCCAGTGGGGGGCGTTCATGCCGGGCGTGCCGGACGTGTCGGAATTCCCGAGCCGGACGTGGAGCCGCCTGCAGGCGCGGCTGTGGAAGGAAGCGAACCCCGAGCTGTTGACCTACGCGCCGGGCGGCGGCTACCGGCCGTTGCGGCGCGCGCTTGCCGATTACCTGCGCGTCGCGCGCTCGGTCAAATGCTCGCCGGACCAGGTCATCATCACGACGGGCATCCACCAGTCGATCGATCTCGCGGTGCGGCTGCTGTCCGACATCGGCGATCGCGCCTGGGTCGAGGAGCCGTGCTATTGGGGCGTGCGCAGCGTATTGCAGGCGACCGGGCTCACGCTGACGCCGGTGCCCGTCGACCAGGAAGGGCTCGACCCGCGCGCCAGCGACATGCAGCATCCGCCGCGGCTCGTGCTCGTCACGCCGTCGCATCAGTACCCGCTCGGGATGGTGATGAGCCTCGCGCGACGCCGGATGTTGCTCGAATATGCGCGCCAGCACCGCTGCTGGATCATCGAGGACGACTACGACAGCGAATTCCGCTACGGCAGCCGCCCGCTCGCGTCACTGCAGGGGCTCGACGACGGCGGCCGCGTGATCTATGTCGGCAGCCTCGGCAAGATGCTGTTCCCGGGGCTCCGGATGGGCTACATGGTCGTGCCCGAGCATCTGGTCGACACGTTCCGCACCGGGCTGTCGGAGCTGTATCGGGAAGGCCAGCTGATGCAGCAGGCCGTGCTTGCCGAATTCATCATGGATGGCCACCTGACTTCGCACGTCAGGCGGATGCGCACGCTGTACGGCGAGCGCCGGCAACTGATGATCGACGCGATCCGCGCGCGCTTCGGCGACGCGCTGCCCGTGATGGGCGACGAGGCAGGCCTGCATCTCGTGCTCGGCCTGCCCGATGCCTGCGACGATCGCGCGGTCACGCAGAGCGCGTTCGATGCGGGCGTGATCGTGCGCCCGCTCACCAGTTACTACAGCAGCCTCGACACCGCGCGGCGCGGCCTGCTGCTCGGCTATGCGTGCGTTGCGCACGAAGGCATCGGGCCCGCGTTCGACACGCTCGCGAATACGATCGAGCAACACCTGCCGCGGGACCTCACGCGCGCGGCATAGCGGCGGGCATGCGCCGCGCCGCCCGCGCTGGCCACCTTACCGCGCGCTGCCCGCCCCGCGATCGAGCGATGCCGCGCGCACGGCTTCGCCGGGCTTCGTGAACACGCGTTGACGCAGCGCGGCGATCTGCGCCTCGCGATCCTGCGGCGACAGGCCCGCCGACTCGATCTGCACCCGTTGCGCCGTGTAGTCCGTGTAGCGGCTCTGCCACGATGCGTCGTCCTGCTGCATCTGTGCGACCCGCGCGGCGGCTTCGGGGCCGAGCGTCTGCGTCAGTTGTGCGCGCATCGCATCGGGCGTCGCCCCGCTCTTCTGCAATTGCGCGATCTGGTCGATCGCCGCCCGCTGTTTGTCGATACGCTGCTGCGCAGCGCGTTCGTCGGCCGGCATCTGCTGTTCGAGCGCTGCGAGCCGCTCGGCCTTCTGCGCATCCGTCAGCGTGGGATCCCGCGTGATCTTCAGCCGCGCGAGGTCGTAGCGCTGCCGCCACTGCTCCGCCCCGAAGAACGGCTGGCTCCAGTCGCCGAGCGTACGGTAGGCGATCGACGCGCGCTGGTCGAGCGCGAGCTGCAGCGCGCCGAGATCGGACTTGTCGACCGCGCCGGCATCGCGCAGCTTCGCAAGTGCGTCGAGATACGCGCGATAGCGGTGCCATACGTCGAGCGCCTCGACCTGCGCGACTGTGCCGTCGAGTTGCGCGGCAATCTCGCGCACGACGAACGCATCGAGCGCGGCCGCACTCAGGTCGCTCTGCGCGGTCAGGCAGTAGTCGAAAAAGTCGCGCACTGCGCGCGACTTCGCGAGATGGCCGCCGGCATCGAGCGGCAACCGGGGCGCGCTGGAGCCGGCGAGCGACGGCGGCAGGCCCGCGCTTGCCGGCAGGGCG